>DAOUPC010000155.1 GCA_030626365.1 Paracoccaceae bacterium | reverse complement strand
TCTTTCAGGTGCTCGGCAAGGGCGCGGGCAAGGCCCTCGCCGGCACTATCCCCTGCAATGGCAAGTTTCATTTATTGTCTCCTCAGACTATTTTGGCACATCGCGCAAGGATATCGAGGTATCCCTCGACGTTCCATGCCGAACGACCGATGAACAGCCCGTCGATATGCGGGCACGCGATAAGTTCTTCACAATTTTCAGGATTGACCGAGCCACCGTAAAGGCAGGGAACAGGGTGGCCAAGGATTTGGCGGGCCAGCGCGCTGATCTCGGCCTGACGGGCATCAGCATAGGCCGAACTTGCCGGAATTCCGTTCGCCCCGATTGCCCAGACCGGTTCATACGCCAAAAGTACGGTTGCGGATTTCTGGTCTTGTGTGATGCCCGCCAAGGCACCCCGCACCTGTGTGGCAAGCACATCGCGCGCGCGGCCCGCTTCGCGTTCGGCCAGTGTTTCACCGACGCAGATCAACGGGGTCAGACCATGACGAATTGCCGCTTCGACCTTTAGACCAACGGTTTTATCGGTCTCGCCAAAGAATTCGCGGCGCTCTGAATGGCCAAGTTCAACAATATCAAGGTCACAGTCCCGCAGCATGGCCGGTGATATTTCGCCCGTCCAGGGGCCATCATCCGCCCAGTGCATGTTCTGCGCGCCGACCTTGACCGACGTGTCGGCCAGCATCGATTTCACCTCTCTTACGGCGGTAAACGGCGGGATGACAAAACGCTGGATATCCGTATGGCGGGTTGCGTCATCGTCCGCCAGACGTGCGGAAAAATGCCTTGCCTCGGCAAGCGTCTTGTTCATTTTCCAACTGGTACCGATCCATACCTGCGCTAAAGGGGTCATGCTTTTTGCCTTATGTGCTGAGCTGAGTGTATTCAAAATATTTCCGGCCCGCTAGGCGCGCGCCATCAGTCCCCCGTCCACGATAAGCGTCTGACCCGTCATCATCCGGCTGGCATCCGACGCAAGGAAAAGCGCCGTTCCCGCCAGATCATCGGGCATCAGGGGCTGCGGCAGGCATTGGTTTGCGACATGGGCGGCGACCCCTTCGGGCGTCAGCCAAAGCTGTTTCTGGCGCGGTGTAAGCACCAGACCGGGGGCAATGGCATTGACGCGAATACCGTTACCACCAAATTCGCGGGCCAGGCTGTGCGTCAGGGAAACGATGCCGGCATTCGCGGCCGTATAGCAGGGGAACCCGGCCAGCCCCATCATGTATGCCACGGATGAAAAGTTGATGATCACACCGGCACCGGCGGCCTTCATTGGCCCCACAACCGTCTGCGCCGCAAAAAAGTACGCCTTGAGGTTAATATCCAGCGACCATGCCCAGAACGCTTCCGTGACCTCTTCGGTGGTGTGGCGCTGATCGTTGGCGGCACAGTTTATCAGAATTTCAATCGGGCCATTTTCTGCGGCAGCCGCCTTGATCGCGGATTGCAATGCGGCAGTGTCGGCCACATCGCAATGCCAGAACAGCGGGCGGGTTCCATACGTGTCCCCCAGCCTGCTGCAAAATTCATCGCCGTCGATGATGTCCAGAAACGCGACCTTTGCGCCTTGTGCCAAAAACCCTTCTGTCAGGGCGGCCCCAATGCCGGACCCGCCACCGGTGATCAGAACCGATTTACCTGCAATATCCGGAAACCGGGCCAACAGTGGCGAACGCGGGGCATCACCCCAATCGTTTCCTTGGCTTTCTGCCATGCCGGGATCCTTTCCTGAATTCGGCCTCAGTATGTCGCGCGACCACCGGAAAGGTCGAAAACACCACCTGTTGAAAAGCTGTTTTCGCGCGAGGCAAGCCAGGTGATCATCGCCGCTGCCTCATCCAGTTCCAGGAACCTGCCGCGCGGGATCTTGGACAGCATGAAATCAATATGTTCCTGACTCATCTGGTCGAAAATACGTGTTCTTGCGGCTGCCGGGGTCACACAGTTGACGCCAATATCTTCGTTCGCCAGCTCTTTGCCCAGGGATTTGGTCAGGCCGATGACCCCAGCCTTGGACGCCGAATAGGCGCAGGCATTCGGGTTGCCCTCTTTCCCGGCAATCGAGGCGATGTTCACAATGCGTCCGTATTTTTGCGCGCGCATCGCCGGCACAACGGCCTTGTTCACGTGGAATGTCCCCAGCAGGTTGATCGACACAATTTTTGCGAACTCTTCAACAGGGTATTCTTCGACGGTTGTGTTCATCCCGGCAATCCCGGCGGAATTCACGACGATATCTATGCGCCCGGCCTGATCCAGTGTCTTGTCGCGTGCGGCGCAAACGCTGTCCCAGTTGGCAATGTCCACGCCCATGGCAAGGCTGTCGGCACCAATCTGATCCGCCGTTTTTGCGGCAAGCCCCGCATCAACGTCCCAGATGACGACCCGCGCGCCCCCTTTTCGCAACTGTTCGCCAACCGCACGCCCGATACCTTGTGCGCCACCGGTTACAACCGCCACCTGTCCTGAAAAATCCATCATGCTTCGTCCCATCCTTTACGTATGCACTGGTATCCGTCGCGATAATACGCCTCGGGGTTTTCCGCGAAATCGCGCCAGACCCTTGTTGCCGCCGCCAGTTCCGGAAGACCCCGGCCAAAGGCCTCGATTGTCAGCCAATTATCATAGCCGGACGCCTTGATCGCCTTGAATGTCTCGGCCCAGGGGATGTGCCCCCGCCCCGGCACGCCGCGGTCATTTTCTGAGATATGGATATGGGCCACATGTTCCGCGTTGCGCGTGAACGCGCCCACCGGGTCTTTTTCTTCGATGTTGGCGTGAAATGTATCGTACATCGTCTGGATCGCAGGGTGGTTCAGCGACTTGGTATAGGCGCACAAATCATCCATCGTGTTGGCAAAATAACTCTCGAACCGGTTGACGGCCTCTAGGGCGATGGTCACGCCATTGGCCTGGGCGTGATCAGCAACGCGGGCGTGAACCTCGCGGGCGCGGTCAAATTCGGCTTGTGTGGTGCCGGCCCCGGAAAAATGCCCCAGCGCCTGATGCAAAGGCCCGCCAATGGTATCGGCCCCAAGGGCCGCCGTGCAGTCGACGCACCACTTAAGGTAATCAACCGCCCTGGCCCGTGTTGCGGCATCTTCGGCAAGCGGGTGCAGATCAAGCGACGGGATCACCGAAATGGCCGTGCGCGCCAACCCAATGCCATCCAGCATCCTGCCAATTGCGGCATAGTCATCCGGCGTGCCGTCAAAGACCGGGATTTCAACCCCGTCATAACCCGTCGCCCTGATATCTTCCAAAAGCGGTTTGTGTTCCTCACCCACCGCCGTTGTCCAAAGCAGCATGCAAAACCCGATTTTCATGACACATCCCCCAAAGCATGATGGCCAATCATAGCGTGATTGGTGATCATATCAAAACAGAATTCTGAGGGGCGCACATCAAAAAACTGATTACTTTTGATCAAAACTGTGGAAGCATGACGCATACGCAATTAAATCGGGAGAATGACATGGGCGAATATGCATTTCCCAAGCTGCATAATGCCATGTGGCCTGGACTTGTCGGCAAGGGCGACGAGGAGCCGCCAATCGATCTGGATACCATGCTGGACATGACACAAGCCGCCGAAGTGGACGGTGTGAAATTCGATGGTGTGGATTTGTTTCTGGCTGATCCGCATACGCCAATTGACGCCGATGACGACACCATCAAGGCGCTGGCCGACAATGTGGGCGGTCGGGGGCTGATGATCGGATCGGCCGTGGCCCCGATCTGGGAACCGGTCGGGGGCGGATCAGCGATGGATCCGGGGGCGGGGCGGCAGGCGTTTCTGACCTCGATCCGCCAGTCCTGCCGCATCATGGGCAGGTTGCGCGATCTTGGCGTGCGCGAGGGCGGCGTTATTCGCGTCGACACATCAACCGACGTGGCAAGCTGGGCGGGTGACCCCACAGGCAACACCGCGATCATCGCCGAGACAATGCGCCAAGCTTGCGACATTGCCGAGGATCACGGTGAAAAGTTGGCCGCCGAGGGCGAAATTTGCTGGGGCGGGATGCACAGTTGGAAACACATGGTCGAGTTACTTGAAACAGTGGACCGGCCCGCCACCTTTGGTTTTCAGGCAGATATGGCGCATACGTTGCTGTATGCGCTGGGCTATAACGCGCCTGAACACCGGCTTTTGCCAGAAGGCTATGACTGGTCCGATCAGGGCGCGCTGGACGATGCCCTGAAAACCATCACTGACGCGCTGCGCCCCTGGGTGCTGGATTTCCATGTAGCCCAGAACGACGGCACGGTGCATGGCAGCGGCAGTCACGACAAAACCGGGCGCCATTGCATGGCAACGGATGCCAACGGCAAGCTGGATATCGTCAAACATGCGGGGTTCTGGCTGAACAATCCCGATGGCACGCCGACACGCGCTGTGCGCCATATCTGTTGGGATGGCTGCATGTTCCCGAACGCGGTTCTGGAAAATCAGCAAACCTGGAACGACATCCTTGCCACCATGATCAAGGTACGCAACGCGCATGGCTGGAACGCCTGAGGAGAAAACCACAATGAGCAAACCAAAACTTCGCATCGGCATGGTCGGCTATGGCTTTATGGGCCGCACACATTCCAACGCCTTTCTGACAGCGCCCCGGTTCTTTGACCTGCCGCGCCAGCCGGAACTTACCGCAATCTGTGCGCGCAACCGTGACCGGGCCGAAGCATTCGCGTCAAACTGGGGCTATGGGTCGGTCGAAACCGACTGGCGCGCGCTGGTGGCGCGTGACGATATCGACCTGATTGATATTGCCGCACCCAACAACATGCACCTGGAAATTGCCGTGGCGGCGGCCAAGGCCGGCAAGATGGTAATGTGCGAAAAGCCGTTGGGGCGCAACAGCGCGGAAAGCCAGCAGATGGTGGAGGCGGTGGAAAAGGCCGGTGTCCCCAACATGGTCTGGTACAATTACCGCCGCATTCCGGCCGTGACGCTGGCCAAGGCGCTGATTGATGACGGGCAGTTGGGGCGCATTTTCCATTACCGTGCCAAATTCCTTCAGGACTGGACCATTGCCAGCGACTTGCCCCAGGGCGGCGAAGGGTTGTGGCGGTTGGACAAGGACGTGGCCGGCAGCGGTGTGACCGGCGACCTTCTGGCCCATTGCATCGACACAGCCATGTGGCTGAACGGTGGGATTGATACGGTCACTGCGATGACGGAAACCTTTATCAAAGAACGCGAACACACCCTGACCGGCAAGGTTGAACCGGTGGGCATCGACGATGCCTGTGCCTTTCTTGCGCGGTTCTCGAACGGATCGCTCGCGACCTTTGAATCGACCAGATATGCGCGCGGTCACAAGGCGCAATACACGCTGGAAATCAACGGAGAGCATGCGTCAATTTCGTGGGATCTGCACGATCTGCACCGGCTGGAATACTTTGACCACCGCGATCAGGGCACAACGCGCGGCTGGAAATCAATCCATGTCACAGACGGTGACCACCCGTATATGGACAAATGGTGGGTGCCGGGGCTGTCAATCGGATACGACGAAAGCTTTACCCATCAGGCAGCTGATTTCATCATGGGGCTGGATGGCACCGCAGCGGCCCCAACTTTTGCCGACGCGCTAAAGACCGATATGGTTACCGATGCGGTCCTGAAATCGGCACAAACCGGTCAGTGGGAGACGGCCCATTAGGTCGCATCAAAAAACGGCCGCACGGGTTCGCGCCCGGCGGCCTGATGCGCCGCTATCTTAACGAATTCCACGGGGCTTCGCCCGCGACATCCACCAGCACATAGCCCTCATCACCCACGCACGGCCCAAGAATGGCCAGCATCTGCGCGTCGCCATCGCCCACGTTAAAGCTGGCGTGAACCACATCGGGGCCAATGAAAACGCTATCGCCCGGCCCCAAGATACGTTTTTCCCGATCCAGCCACTGTTCGATCTTGCCCGAGATGACATAAATCACCTCTTCCTGATCTGGGTGCTTGTGAAAATCGTGGCCCTCGCCCGGTTTGATATTCACTTCGATCACGGTAAGATTTTTTGCGCCGGTCGCCGGGGGGCTGCTCATCCAGCGCAGTTTTCCCCAGTCCAGAACTTCGGGCGGGGTCTGTGCGGACATCATGAATTTCCCGGTCATGGGCTGTTCCTTTTCAATGTTGGATATGGCGAAACAGGTCAGCCCCTGATGTTAAAACCCCGGCAACCAAAATATGCGCCGGTATCACCAGCCTATCGCAGGGAGGCCAGATATTTAACATACATGAACGCCGTTCCAATACCCAACAACGCCGCAACCCCAAGGATCACCAGAATGATCACCCATACCTTGAGCAGGTCACGGACCGTCACACCTTCGCGGCAATGGGGCACAAGGTTGAAAACCAGGGCGCTGATAATCACCGCGACACAACCAACCGAAAATATATGGATCGAGAACGGTTGAAATATCGCGAGTATGGATAGTACGCAAAACCCGACAATGATGCGTTCGACATTTTTTGCTTGAGCGGCAGTCATGTTGTCCTCAACACTTGTTGGTCTTCGGTGAAAATATGCGCTGACCGGGGTGGGATGCTGATATGTATCTGCTCACCTTCGGTCAGTGCTACGCGCCAGTCGGTGACAAGGCGCAAATTGTGACTTCCATCGCTTAGGTGGGCCAGCGTTTCGGCCCCCATCGGTTCAACTATGTCGATCCGCGTCGACAAACCGTTTTCGGTGGGTTCATGGCTGAATTCCAGGTTGCGCGGACGAATGCCCAGCGTGACCTTGGTGCCTGGCGACAGTTCAGATATGCGCGGATCGACCTCAAT
>DAOUPC010000079.1 GCA_030626365.1 Paracoccaceae bacterium | reverse complement strand
TCGTTCTGGTTGGTGGCCACGACAAGCTGGCCAATCGGCAGGCCCATGCGCCGGGCGATATAGCCGGCAAAGATGTCCCCGAAATTGCCGGTGGGCACGGTGAAATCAACCTCGCGCTGTGGCGCACCCAGCGCCACGGCAGAATAGAAGTAATACACCACCTGCGCCAGCACCCGCGCCCAGTTGATGCTGTTGACCCCGGCCAGTTTGACCGCGTCACGAAAGGCAAAGTCGTTGAACATATCCTTTAGCCGCGCCTGACAATCATCAAAATCGCCATCCATCGCCAAAGCATGCACATTGGCATCATCCGGGGTGGTCATCTGGCGGCGCTGTACCTCGCTGACCCGGCCATGCGGGTACAGAATGAACACATCGACATTATCCAGCCCGCGAAACGCCTCGATCGCCGCCGACCCGGTATCACCCGAGGTGGCCCCGACAATTGTCACCCGCTCGCCACGTCGGCGCAACGCGTCCTGAAACAACTGACCAATCAGCTGCATGGCGAAATCCTTGAACGCCAGTGTCGGCCCGTGAAACAGCTCTAACAGGAAATGCCCTGAATCAAGTTGCACCATCGGGGCGCGTGCGGCGTGTTCAAACCCGGCATAGGCGCGGGTGATACAGTCGTGAAATGCCTCGTCGGTGAAACTGTCACCGATAAAGGGGCGCATCACCCTGAACGCGGTCTCTTCATAACTAAGCCCGGCCAATGCGGCGATGTCGCCCGCCGCCATCTGCGGCACATCGGCGGGCACGTAAAGGCCACCGTCACGGGCAAGCCCTGTCAGCATCGCGTCTTCAAAGCTCAGGCTTGGCGCTTTGCCACGGGTTGAGATGTATTTCATGACTTGGGGCTTTCGGCATTGGCACGGGTGCGCCACAGAAAATAAGCGGACATCGCGGACCAGACCAGAGCCAGCGAAAACCAGGTGATTGCGTATTGCAAGTGATCGTTCGTAATGGCCGAGGAGTCCACCGGTAACGGCGTCACGCCCGGGTCCGTGCGCACAGCGGCGATGATCAGCACCGGATCAGTGCCCAGCGCGCGCGCCATTTCCGGCACATCACGGGCAAACCAGATGTTACCGGCCCTGTCCGGGGCGGGGGTATAGCTGTCGATCTCGTTCGGCCAGTGCAGGTTCCCGGTGATCTGCATGTCCCCGGCGGTTCTGGTCGCGCCCTTCTGGCCGGCGAGGATAAAACCACGGTCCACCAGAATACGGCGCCCATCCACCAGTTCGAACGGTGCAATGACCCGGTATCCGGCCCCGATCCGTTTACGCGAAACCAGCACATGCACCTCGTCCGTCAACAGGGTGCCGGTCACGACAACGGCCAGATATTTGTCCGATAGCGGGTCAGGGTTGGCAGGCAGGGCCACGGGGGCGGCGCCAACACGCGCGTCGATTTCCCGAATGACCGCCTGTTTCCACGCCAGACGCTGCATCTGCCAACCGCCCAGCCACAGCAGAACAACCAGCCCCGTCAGGCCAAAGATCAGCATAAACAGAATTCGGCGCATGTATTCAGCAGGCCCTTGTCAAAAGCAAAAGCGCACGGGAACGTGCCCGCGCGCTTTGCTTGATACGTTTTGTCTGCGGTTTTTCAACCACAAACCGGCGCATTACATTCCGGCGGTGCCCCAGAGGTACACAGCAAAGAACAAGAACAGCCAGACCACATCCACAAAGTGCCAGTACCAGGCGGCGGCCTCAAAACCCACATGCTGTTCGGGGGTGAAGTCACCCTTGATCGCGCGGATCAGACATACGGCAAGAAAGATCGTGCCGATAATCACGTGAAAGCCGTGAAACCCGGTGGCCATGAAGAAGGTCGAAAAGAACATATCCTCGCCAAAGGTCCAGTCGCCATGCATCAGCAGTTCAGCGTATTCATAGGCTTGCAGCGCGGTGAATGCGATGCCCAGAACGATGCTGATGGCCAGCCCGCGAACCAGCGCCTTGCGATCATTGTTATGCACCAGCGCATGGTGCGCCCAGGTAACCGCACAGCCCGACAGCAGCAGGATCAGCGTATTGATCAGCGGAATATGGAACGGATCAACCGCATGGATGACCGGCTGGGCATATTCAGTGCCCGCATATTCATACATCGGATAGATCGCCTGTTTGAAGAACGCCCAGAACCAGGCGAAAAAGAACATGACTTCCGACATGATGAACAGGATAAAGCCAACCCGCAGGCCGATCCGCACGACCGGCGTGTGATCGCCCACACGGCTTTCGTTTACCACCTCGGACCACCAGGCGAACATGGTGTAAAGGACGCCCGCCAGGCCGATCCAGAACAGGTAAGGCGTGATGTCGTGCATCCACAGCACCGAACCGCCCAGCATGATCATCCCGCTGGCAGCACCGGCCAGTGGCCAGATCGAGGGGGCCAGAATATGATAGTCGTGGTTTTTAGCATGTGCCATGTCGGTGTCCCTCAACTCGCGGTCTAGTTCAGTTTTGTGTCTGCTTTTGTGTCAACGGCGGCATAGCCCTTGGGCAGATCGATTTCATAAAATGTGTATGACAAGGTTATCGTATGCACGTATTTCGCGCTCCGGTCCGTGACGATTTCCGGGTCGATAAAGAAGGTCACAGGCATTTGCACCCGCTCACCCGGTGCCAGTACCTGTTCCGTAAAGCAGAAACATTCGATCTTGTCGAAGAACCCGCCCGCCGAATAGGGCGTCACGTTATAGGCCGCCTGCCCGGCAACCGGGCGATCCGTCGGGTTGTAGGCCTCGAAAAAGGCCAGCCCGGTTTCGCCGATACGCAGGGTCATTTCGCGCTGGACCGGCTTGAATTCCCACGGCATGTCGCGCTCTTTCGAGGCGTCAAAGCGGATGGTTATGGTCTGATCCAGGATTTCGTCCGAAGCGGCCAGCGCCACGCCCGTTGCCCCGCCAAAGCCGGTCACCCGGCAGAACCAGTTGTAAAACGGCACCGATGCCCAGGCCAGCGCGCCCATCACCACCACCACCCCCACCAGTCCGGCGGCGGTTTTCTGGGGTGCCTTCATCGACATTATTTCTGCACCTCGGCGCGCGGCAGTTCAAACCCGCCGCTGGTGACCTTGACCACCGTCAGTCCAAAGACCAGCGCAATGAACCCGGCCAAAATCAGACCAACGCCCAGATTGCGGCCAAACCGGCGGCGGTGCAGTTCATGGGTTACCCGAAAACTCATCCCCAGCCCCCCAGGCCATAGGGCTTTAACAGCGCCTCGACCAGAATCGCACCGAAATGCGCAAACAGATACAGCAGCGACAGCTTGAAGAACGACCGTTCGCGCGCGAAATCATCCGCCTCGCTGTCGTCCTCATCGCGCCGCCAGATGCCTATGGCCCCCCGCAGGAACAACAGGTTCATGACCGCGGCCACCACCAGATAGACCGGCCCGCCGATACCAGAAAACGCGGCCCCCAGCGACAGCGCCGCCAGCAAAACGGTATAGACCAGGATATGCACCCGCGTGGCCCGACGCCCATGCGTCACGGTCAGCATCGGCACCCCCGCATCGTCATAATCCGAGCGCATGAACAGCGCCAGCGCCCAGAAATGCGGCGGTGTCCACATCAGCACCAGCGCAAACATCAACACAGGTTCGACCGCCAGCGACCCGGTTGCCGCCACCCAGCCAATGGCCGGTGGAAAGGCACCAGCGGCCCCGCCAATAACGATATTCTGCGGCGTCGCACGCTTGAGCCACATGGAATAGATGACAACATAGAAAAAGATGGTGAACGCCAGAAAGGCCCCGGCATAAAGGTTGGTCGCCAGCGCCAGCATGACCACCGCCAGTCCGGCCAGCCCCAGCCCCAGCGACAGCGCCTCGCCTGCCTGGATCTTGCCCGACGGGATCGGACGCCCACGGGTGCGGCGCATGATTGCGTCAATGTCGGCGTCCCACCACATGTTCAGCGCGCCCGATGCCCCGCCACCAATGGCAATGAACAAAATCGCACAGAACCCGATCAGCGGATGCACCGGCACGGGGGCCGCAACCAGCCCGACAAACGCCGTAAACACCACCAACGACATGACCCGTGGCTTGAGCAGGGCGAAATAATCGCCAAACCCGGCCTCATCCTCGCGGATGTTGGTGTCATAACTGACGTCGCTCATGCGTGCTCTCCCAAAAAGGCGGGCGCTGTGCCCACCCTACGCATCACTTGGATGCCACATTGAAGGACCGTGGCGTGCCGGCATATTCGTCGATCGCAAGCTCCAACCATTCATCATAGGCTTCCTGGCTGACCACCTTGACGGTGATCGGCATATAGGCGTGGTCCTTGCCGCACAGTTCGGAACACTGACCGAAATAGATACCTTCTATTTCGGCGGCGAACCACAATTCGGCCAGACGACCCGGAACGCCGTCCTGCTTGACCCCAAAGGCCGGGATCGTCCAGGAATGGATCACATCCGCGCCCGTCACCTGCATCACGATGGTCTTGCCAATCGGCACCACAACGGCGGTGTCCGTGGCCAGCAGGTATTCGTCCGGGGCATATCCGTATTCAGCCAGTTCATCCTTTTCCAGCTTGAAACTTTCAAAGCCAAACCCTTCGTCCACATATTCATAGCCCCAGTACCACTGGTATCCGGTGACCTTGATCGTGATGTCGGCCTCGGGGATTTCCTGTTGCTTGAACAGCACCGGCAGGGAAAACGCGCCGATGAACACCAAAATCACAATCGGGATGATGGTCCAGGCAATTTCGACCGGGGTGTGATGGGTAAACGCGGCCGGGGTCGGGTTGGCCCGGCGGTTGAACCTTACGATGATGTAAAGGATCAGCCCCCCGACAAAGGCGCAGATCACGGTGATGATAACCAGAATCAGCCAGTCCAGCGCGAATGTATCACGCGCCAGTTCGGTGGCTGCCGGTTGAAAGCCCCAGCCACCGTCGACCGGTTTGCCAATGGTTTTCAACCCGTCCTGGGCCAGTGCGGGAAGGGCTGAAAGGCCCGTGAAAAGGCCCGAGAGCGTCAAAGCATGCTTCATGTTCTAATCCTGATCGGTTGACCACGTTATTCGTTGTACCAAACCAAATTCACAAAATCCGTCTGGCCCTGTTGTCTTTGCTGTCGGTAAAAAACATATTCTGGGTACCAAATAAAGCAAAAATCTTGCATCTGATGTGTGCTTTTTTGATTTAGATCAATTTATGAGGCCGAAACCCATGTCTGAAAACCCATTTCGACCCTTCGAATCGCCTTTGCCACTGGACTCGGCGCTGGCCGTGTTACGCGATGCCACGTCGGGGGCGGATGATGGTGAATTGTTCGTCGAACGGCGAAAATCAGAGGCATTGGTGTTCGATGACGGGCGTCTGCGCAGCGCCAGCTATGATGCATCCGAAGGATTCGGCCTGCGGGCTGTACGGGACGAGGTGACCGGATACGCACATTCCACGGACGTTTCCATTGCCGCGCTGAAGCGGGCCAGCGAAACCACCCGACTGGCCGTTGCGGATGGCGGCGGCACGATGGCGGATGCACCACAGCCGACCAACAAACGGCTTTACGGCGACGAAGACCCGATTGGGAACACCGCCTTTCCGGTCAAGATCGAAACGCTGCGCGAGATTGACGCCTTTGCCCGCGACCTTGATTCCCGCGTTGTGCAGGTCTCGGCCACCATTGCCGCCAGCCTGCAAGAGGTCGAAATTCTGCGCGCCGATGGCACGCTGGTGCGCGATGTGCGCCCGATGACCCGGGTCAACGTGTCGGTGATCGTCGATCACAATGGCCGGCGCGAAAGCGGCAGCGCGGGGGGCGGGGGGCGTGTCGGCCTGTCTGGTCTGATCGATCCTGACAACTGGCAGGCCAAGGCCCGCGAGGCGCTGCGCATTGCCCTGGTCAACCTAGAGGCGGTGCCTGCCCCCGCCGGCGTAATGGAAGTGGCCCTTGGCCCCGGCTGGCCCGGCATCCTGCTGCACGAGGCGGTCGGTCACGGGCTTGAGGGGGATTTCAATCGCAAAGGCACGTCGGCCTTTGCCGGCCTGATGGGTCAACAGGTGGCCGCACGCGGGGTTAACGTGCTTGACGATGGCACAATCCCCGACCGGCGCGGGTCGATCACCGTGGATGACGAAGGCACGCCGTCCCGGCGCAACATGCTGATTGAAGACGGGATTCTTGTGGGGCTGATGCAGGACCGCCAGAATGCGCGATTGATGGGCACCGAACCAACCGGCAACGGGCGGCGCCAAAGCTATGCCCACGCGCCGATGCCGCGCATGACCAACACCTATATGCTGGGTGGCAAGGTCGATCCCGGTGATCTGGTGGCTGACATCAGGGATGGCATCTGGGCGGTCGGCTTTGGCGGGGGGCAGGTTGATATCACCAATGGAAAGTTCGTGTTTTCCTGCACCGAGGCATACCGGGTCGAAAATGGCCGCGTCGGCGCGCCCGTCAAAGGCGTCACGCTGATTGGTGACGGGGCCACGTCGCTGAAACATATCCGCGCACTGGGCAATGACATGGCGCTTGATCCCGGCATGGGAAATTGCGGCAAGGATGGCCAGTGGGTGCCGGTGGGTGTCGGACAGCCAACCGTACTGATTGACGGGCTGACGGTGGGCGGCGCAGCAGCCTGAAAACAAAGGCGTTAGGGTCCTGACCCTAGGGGTAATAACTGCGCACCAGCGCGCTCGCCACCAGGCTCCACCCGTCGGCAACGACAAAAAACGCGAGCTTGAAAGGCAGTGACACGACCGCGGGTGGAACCATCATCATCCCCATGGACATCAGGATCGCCGCCACGACCAGATCAATGATAAGGAACGGAAGAAAAACCAGAAAACCGATCTGGAAAGCCCGCGAGATTTCCGACAACAAAAAGCTGGGGATCAGGACCGAAAGAGGGGCCTGTGGGTCAGGGTCCACACCCGTCAGGCCAGGGCGAAGGTCGGCCATCGTGCGGTAAGTATCCGGGTCCACGCGGTTGGCCATGAAGCCACGAAACGGTTCCAGGGTATTGGTCACGGCCGTTTCGACATCAATGGTTTCTTCGATCAGCGGCCCGATACCATTTTGCCAGGCCGCCGTGAAAACCGGCTCCATGACAAAATACGTCAGGAAAAGTGCCAGGCTGACGATCAGCATGTTTGGCGGAGATTGCTGCAAGCCAATGGCCTGCCTCAGAATGGCAAGCACCGTTACCAGAAATGGAAAACAGGTGATCATGATGGCAAGCCCCGGCGCAAGGCTCAGCACGGTAATCAGCAGGATCAGTTGGATCGAGCGTGCCGAAATTGATCCGCCATCGCCCAACGACAAGGTGACCTCTTGCGCGGCAGCCGCAGCCGGGATCAACAGGCACGCCCCCCCCAACACGACGGCCGTTGCAAGGGGACGCAACCGGATCATCCCAGCCCGTGCTGCAAGTCGGAGATTTCTGTCAGCCGGACCGCAAGCTGGCCCGATTTTTCACCATCAAGCTCTTCCAGTTGCCCCCGCGCCACCAACTTGTCCCCGACATAAAGTTCGACCGGGTCTTCGACACGCTTATCAAGGGTCAGAACCGCATTTTCACCAAGCCCAACAAGTTCCCGGATTAACGGACGGGCCTTGCCCACAACCACCATTATTTCAATCGGAACAGCAACAAAGGGGTTGCTGGATTCAGGCATTTTCGCTGGCGTGTCAGTCCGTTCAGCCATTTTTGAGTTCCTCGTGATTCTGGTGCATGAATGTATCAATTGTGTCGTGAATCGACGCCAACAGCGCATTGCTGTCTATCTCGCGCTCGACCGTGCCAAGGCGCAAATATGCCCGCCCCGGGTCCATTCCGGACTCTTCGGTGATTTTCACCGGCATGGAAAATTCCCGGGTCAGAATCGGCGATAAAACCGTGCCAATACCCGCCGGTACAACCAGGGCGACTGGCCCGGATGCCTGATCCCGCGCCATTTCACACAATTGTTCAACGATGTGCGGGCCAATGGTACAGGCCATGATGTCAGGCAGGACCAGATCAATAAGGCTTTGAAATACCGGTTCAACGGAGGTCATCAACTGGGTCATTGCCTCGTGATAAGTGAACGACAAATCCCCAAGGCTATTTGCCAGGTTGCCCGTGATGCGCGTCTTATCCTTTTCCTGCGCGGCGAATGCATCTTCCCAGCCGGCACTATAACCCTGTTCGAAAGAGGCCAGGCACCGATCTTCCAGCGCGACATCGCTCATCAGTTTCATGACATCACCAGAGGCCACCCCGGTGCTAAAATCCTCAAGCAGGTGTGCAATTGCCATCAGGTCTTCTCCTCACTCTCTTCCAGCCAGCTTCGCAATATTTCAACGGTTTCCTCTTGCCGCTCACCAATCATCGCGCGCAGGCGATCAACCGGGTTTTCCGCCCGGTTCTCCAACGCGGCAATATCGGTTGCCGGCGGGGCCTGCCCCACCACGGCCAACCCGGGCGCAGGCGTGAACCGGCCATTTTGACCATCATCAATCTCGCCCGTGTGAACGGTGCCCGGGGTCACTTCGGAAGGTGGAACCGGAAGGGCCGCGGGGGCGGTAAGCGACAGTTGGTTCGTATTCGAAAGAATCGGGCGCACGACAAACAGCCCCAAAACCATCGTCACCAAAGCAAGGGCCCCAATCTGGATCAGGGACATCACATCCAGTTGCAAACGTTGCAGAAATGACGAGGTTGCAGATGTCCCCAAAGGCACGATAGCAGGAAGTTCCATCGACTTGAGCGTGATGACATCACCACGCGCGGCATCAAAACCAACCGCCGATTCCACCAGTTCGCGCAGGGCGGACAGTTCGTCTTCGGGCCGGGGTGCAAATGTTGCCGTTTCGGCAGAATCAGGTGTGTCGAGGCCGTTAACCAAAACGGCCACACTCAACCGTTTGACGGCCCCCGGCACACGCATAATCTCCAGTTCTGTTTGCGATACCTCATAGTTTATTCGTTCCCTGGTCGAACTGTTGTTGGCCTGAGTTTCCTCGCCACCGGCACCATCCCCGTCCGGCAAATTCGACGCAACCGTCACATCACCAGACTGATTTTTCGAGGAATCGGCGCGTTCTTCTATATCGGTGCTGATTGCAATGCGACTGTCCGGGTCAAAACGCCGTTCACGGATCGATTCGGTTTCGGTAACCGTCTCGACACTGACTTCGACAACCGCATTTCCCGGGCCGACCCGCGCCTCGACCAGACGAAGAACACGTTCCCGCAGAACCTGGGCCCGGTCATCTGCGGTACTGGGCCCAGCCGCATTTTCGGGCGATCCTATCAATATCCCGTTCGTATCGATCACCGCCACATTCTCAACATTCAGCCCCGCAACGGCCGAAGCAACCAGATAGCGCAGCGCATTCGCCTGAGCCGGAGTAACCGGCGCCCCGGACGGCGTCACGGAAACCGATGCCGTCGTATTATTCTTTTGCCGGAACGGGTTGGAACCACTGTTTGCGATATGCACACGGGCCTGGCGGGCAAAGGGGCTGGCCACGATTGTTCGCGCAAGTTCCCCTTCTTTGGCACGCCAATAGGCCGCATCGAACATTTGCGAAGTGGTGCCAAATCCACTAAGCGAATCAAGTAGTTCATACCCCCGCGCCCCATTTGCCGGCAGCCCCTCTGCGGCCAGCGTCATACGCAATTCATCCCGCCGGTTGGCCGGAACAAAAATGGCCCCACCCCGCACCTCGAACGGAACATTCAACCCCTCAAGGGCACGCACGGTTTCACCCGCTGTTTGGCCTTCAAGACCCGCATATAACAGGGTCATTGTCGGCGTTGTGGCCATTTTGGACAGTGTTAAAGCGCTGACAAATATCGCCATGACCGCGGCCACGATCATGATTTGTTTGCGTGTGTCCAACTTTGCCCAGACATTCTTGATCTGCTGCACGTCATCCTCCGTGATACCGACATTCTGCGCGGCGTAGATCATGTTTCTTCGATTGGTATTAATAATCGGTTAGTGCCTGAGAGGTTATGAAGGGGGCGTTCGAATTTTCAGGAAACGCCATGTCTGACCCCGTCGCTGATTTAGAAGAGAAACCCGTAAAACCGGGAAAGAAGCCACTTATTCTGGCTGTTATTCTGGCTTTGGGCGGGGCGGGTGCGGGTTTCTATGCCGTAAGCACAGGCCTTATTCCCACGGGGGAACACCTGGCGAATGATGCGCACACGCCAAACGATGCATCCGATGATTCCCACGGGAACACAGCGACGCATG
>DAOUPC010000148.1 GCA_030626365.1 Paracoccaceae bacterium | reverse complement strand
GGACCCACTGAACGACGGGTTTATTCCCGCGGTCTATGACCATGTGCGGGCAAAGGGCCGACGCAATGCGCGTTCAACAAGTTCAAGGTGATCCTGACCGTAAAACATGTCTTCATCAATGACATAGGTTGGTGATCCGAATACTGACCGTTCAATGGCTTGTGCGGTGTTTTCGGCAAACCTTGCCGTGACCTCTGGTGTGTTTGCCGTGGCAATCAAGGCATCACCGTCCAGCCCAACGGCCCCGGCAAGGTCGCGCAGAATTCCCTTGTCTGCCAGATCCGCATGATCGCGCCAATGGGCCTGCATCATGGCAAAGGCCAACTGATCAGCCTGGCCATCCTGCATGTCCGCCGCCACCAGCATGCAATTGGCCAGCGTCGTGTCATTGGCGTGATTGGACGGAATGCCCCCCTTGACCGGCATCCCGCGATATTCGGCCCAGCGTTCAATCTCGCGGCCAAAGTAATAGGCCCGGTGCGCGCCACTTCGCCCGCCGAACCCCTGCGGGTGGGCCGCAGCGACGACCTTGGCCAGGTTCACCGGCCTGTGGACAATGCGCCGCCCGGCGGCCTGTGCAATCTCCATCAGGCGGGTGGCGCCAAGATAGGCAAATGCGGAATTTGCCCCGTAAAAATATTCAATTTCCGACATTCTGGTTATTCCTCGGATGTGGCACGGCTATTCCAATCGAGACACGAATGTGCGCGTTGTTCAAGCATTATGCCCCGGTTGAACTGGGCTAAAATTGCGAAAGCGGGCGGGGCGGTTCTGTTTTCGGGTGCAGGATTAATGGGGTTGACCCTAAATGTTTCCGATTTCCGGGCAGTTTTCTGGCAAAATTTCAAAATCTGGCTATATGGTGGCCAGAGTAATTGTAACCAGACCCGAAGATATACGAGTACCCAGCCCATTATGCCGCCCATCAACCCCCCGTTCATTGCCCGAGTTCCCGTTTGCCCAATCCGGTTGCGGGGCTGAACCGGTGTCTGAGGATTTGCCAAAGCACGGGGCGGTCTATGCCAAAAAACTGGCCGATGACCTGATTGAACAGGGCTATTGCGAACATCAGATATTTCACGGAACCGGGTTGTCCGCAGAAATGTTGCAACCGGATCAACCGGTGGCCCGGTTCGATATGATTGCGTCTTTCTTTGAACGTGCCGCGGAACTGACGGATGATGATATCCTGGGGTTTGCACGTGGTCAGAAACGCGAAATTCGGCGCAGCGGGTTGATTTCCTTTGTTGGTGTCTCTTCGCCCAGCGTTATGAGTTTTATCCGGAATGTTGCCCACTATCGCCGGGTTTTCACGGATGCGGTCGAAGTGGATTGCGACATGCTGGAAGACGACGGCGTGTTAAAATGGCACTTCAACGTTCCGGCCAGTATAATACACCGCCAATATCTGGAATTTTTTGCATCGGGGCTGCTGCATGCCATGCGTCAGGCCGCGAACCGGAAATTCTGTCCTGAATTGGTGACTTTCCGTCATGCCAGAAATGCAAATATCGCCGAATTTACGCGGTATTTTGGTTGCGAGGTCCGTTTCGGGGCGTGCGAAAATTCCTATAAATTCAAGGTGGATGATCTGGCCCTGCCGCTGATGACCGCAGATGATGAATTGTACAAGATTTTGAAAAACTGTTGTGAACATGCGTTGCAGGTCAAGTCGCGCAACATTCCATCCCTGATCGTCGAGGTAGAGCGGGCAATTTCCGACCGCCTTACCAGAGGCGAGGCAACCCAGGAAAATGTGGCAAGGGCATTGGGGATGAGTCCGCGCACCTTGTCCCGCCGACTGGCAGAAGAGGGCATGACATTCTTCAAGGCCCTCGATGGGTTGCGCAAGGCGCTGGCCCTCAATTATCTGCGCCACAGTAATCTGATGCTGGCCGAGATAACCTTTTTGCTGGGGTATTCGGGGCTAAGTAGTTTCAATGACGCGTTCAAACGCTGGACCGGGCAAACCCCCGGTCAGTACCGCAACACCTGACAGATACCTGATCCGCAAATGTGACGGGGTTGCCGCAATCGGGCCGTATTCGGCACCGATTTTCCCGTTGGGTGATCTGGGGCTGCGGTCGGGTGATTCCTTGCATTGCTGTGCATTGCTGTGCATTGCAGTAAACAATTCGCATGATTTCAGATCATTGGTTCTCGCAATTTTCTGAATACGGGCCAATTAACCCTGTTTTCGGGCAAATCACCCCGGATTCAGTGAGAAACACACTGTTTCCGGCGAAAATATTAAAATCATCCGTTCCTGCGCTACGTTTGTTTTGTGGCATTTTGGGGGCAAATTTGTCGCAGAAGTTTTGCACCTGTATTTGGTGCCCGCCCCGTCAGGGCGCGCATCAAAAGTCAGGGTCAGGATGGTTTCAAGCGGTCGTATCTTGTTTGTCGGTTTTTCCCGGGAATGAACGAACCGTGCTTCTGTAGTATCCCGCAGATTGCGGTGGAGGATGTTATGAAAGATTATTTTGCGGATGATATTTCCGGGCCGATGATGCGGTCTTCACATGATGCTGCCCAGATTTTTGGCCCACTGGTATGGGAACAGAAGGCACCGGGTCACCCCCCCGCCAGTAACATCAACGCCAAACACAGCCAGCCAAAGCAACCGGGCAGGCAGAAAACCCTGAAAAGCACCTGGTATCAGGGCGCGGGCAAGCGTGCGATGGATATCCTGTTTGTGATTGCCACGCTGCCGATATCCGTACCTGTCATTCTGGCCTGTGTGATTGTGCTTTGGTTCGAAGGCGGCACACCTTTTTACAAACAGGACCGGCTTGGCAAGGGTGGCAAACGGTTTTCCATCCTCAAGCTGCGCACAATGGTGTGTGATGCGGATACTCTTCTGGAACAGTGCCTTGACCGCGATCCGGCCTTGCGGGACGAATGGGAAACCACACAAAAATTGAAGAATGATCCGCGCATCACGCGGGCCGGGGCCCTTTTGCGGGCCACGTCGCTGGATGAATTGCCACAGCTCTGGAATGTCCTGAAGGGCGAGATGAGCCTGGTTGGCCCGCGGCCGATGTTGCCGGAACAATTGTCCCTTTACGGCGATGCAAAATCCTATTTCGCGCTTCGTCCGGGCATCACCGGAACCTGGCAGGTGTCGGCACGCAACGAAAGCCGGTTTTCCTTTCGGGCCGAACTGGATGCGAAATACCTGCGCAGTTTGTCGCTGGCCCATGATCTGGGTCTGTTGCTGAAAACGGTGGGCGTGGTGATGCGCCGGACAGGGTACTAAAATGAACGTATCGTATTGCGCGACCCGGCGAGGCGCAGATGAATGATCAGCCTTCTCTGCGTGGGTTCAGCGACAGCCATGCGGTCCTGTCACAACAGACAGGCCACGGGCATGCGCCGGATATGAACGACCAGAACCGCAAACGGTTCCATCGTGGGGTGGCCCGGCAAACGGCCAGCTCTCAGGTTGTTACCCAGCTTCCCAGCCCGGCCAGCCCGGCGCGTACCGGTTTTTCTGCCCCCTCTCTGGTCCCGTCCCGGGTAATGACACCTGCGACACCCGCCCGCGATGAATGGGAATCGTTGCGCCTTGTGCCGCAGGGTGTGCGGCGCCATTTCCTGTCCGGGGCACCGCTGGTCAATTTCTTTCGTCGTGACCCGGCGGCAAAGGCGTTTGACCTTTTGCGCACGCGTCTGCTGCAAACGCTGCGGGCAAATGGCTGGAACAGGATTGCCATTGCGGCCCCGACCCACGGTTGTGGGGCCACCTTTACGGCGGTCAACCTTGCACAAAGCCTGGCGCGCATTCCGGGCAGCCGCACGGTACTGATGGACATCAACCACCGAAGCCCTGGCATCGCAGAGATGCTGGATATGCAGGGTATCGGGGACATGCGCGGGTATTTGGCTGGCGAGGTTGCGATGGAACGCCACCTGATGCGGGCATCCAAAACGCTGGCGCTTGGGCTGGCGGCGGGGCCAGAACAGAACGCCGCAGAAATCCTGCATGACGCGCAGTGCCAAAAAGCGCTGAGCCAGATGACAAAGGCGCTGCGCCCTGATGTGGTTCTGTACGATCTGCCACCGATACTGGCTTATGACGACCTGGCGGCCTTTCTGCCAAATGTCGATGGTGTGCTGCTGGTGGCGGATGGAACGCAGACATTGGCCCGCCACATGGCGGCATGCGAAGATATCCTGAAGGGGCAAACCCAACTGCTGGGCGTTATCCTGAATCAGGCGCGCAAATCGGGGCTGGAAAACTATAACACCTGACCCATTGGCGCAGGGGCCATGCGCCCCGATTGTTTGACAAAGACGATAACCTGACGTGAGAAAGAAGAACATGGGCCTGATTTACACATTGGATGACCTGATCGACATGGTTCGCCGCCGGGCGCGCCTGATGATGACCGTGACCGCGTTGGGATGTGTGTTTTCGGTGCTTTTCGCGCTAAGCCAGCAGCACATGTACAGTTCCACGGAAGTGATCCAGATTGCCCGCCCCAAGATCGCCAATGATCTGGCCCGTTCCACCGTTGCCGGGTCTGCGGCCCGCCGTCTTCAACTGATCGAACAACGCCTGATGACCCGTGGCAGTGTGCTCGCGATCATAGACGCCTTTGGCCTTTATTCCGAATTTCCGGACCTGAAGCCAACCGAACTGGTGGATCGGTTGCGCCGGGCTGTGCGGATCGAAGGTGTGGCAGCGGCCCGCGAAGGTTTTTCGGATGATGGCGCCATGTCGGTTCTGTCAATCACCGCCGAGATGTCGAATGCCTTTCAGGCCCAGCAGGTTGCCCATGAATTTGCCCGCCGCACGATTGACCTTAGCATCAGTTCCCGGATCGGGCAGGCCCGCGAAACACTGACCTTTTTTGCCGCACAAGAGGACACGCTGGCCAAAGCCGTAAAGACCCTGGAGGGGCAGATCACGGATTTTCGCAACCAACACGACCTGACCCTGCCGGGCAGCATAGAATTCCGCCGCGCTGAAATCGCCACGCTGAACGAGGCACTTTTGGATATCGACCGCGATACCATCCTTATTCGTCGCGAGGCCGATCAGGTCCAGAACAGTGAACGGCGTGCCACGGCCAAACGGATGCTGGCGGACCTTGACGAACAACTGACAACCCTGAATGCCCAGCGAAAGCTGTTGCAGGACCGCAAGAGCGAACTTGAACTCTCCCTGGAAACCTCGCCCAAGATCAATCGCGAACTGGACACCCTCGAACGCAAGTTGGAAAAACTGCGTGCTGAGATGGATATCATCTCTACCCACCGGACCGAGGCCGAGGTTGGTTTCCGGCTGGAAAGTGAACGTCAGGCCGAACGGCTGACGGTGATCGAAACCGCCGCATTGCCCGACTATCCGGTGACCGGCAGCCGCAAACGGATTGCGGTCATGGGTGGCGCCCTTAGCGTGGTGCTGGCTTTCGTGCTGGCCTTTGTGCTGGAACTGCGAAACCCGGTAATCCGCACGGCACAGCAGATGAAACGTGAAATCGGTTTCGGGCCGGTGGTTTCAATCCCCCATATGGATCCGACCCCGCGAAAGATCACGCTGTGGCAGCGCTATCAGATCTGGCTTGATGGCCCCAAACCATCAGATGGCCCTGCGGCCTAGATTTGAAATTCACGACCTAGGGTCAGGACCCTACCTTACGCCCCTTATCCCGCATGGATATGGGCAAGGTTGCGGGCGTCAGAAATCCACCTCGATTGCGATACCCCTGGCGATGGCCAGATCAACCACCTTCGCCGCCACTGCCAGATCCTGAAGCCCCACACCGGTGCCATCAAACAGCGTGACTTCCGTGTCCGAACTGCGCCCCGGATGGGTGCCATTTATCACCGCCCCCAATTCGCTGATCATGTCCTCTTTGATCAACCCCTGGGCAATCGCGTGCTGACATTCGCCTATGCTGATGGACTGGCTTACCTCGTCGGTAAACACGCTGGCCCGTGCCACCAGATCGGCCCCGACCTCTTGCTTGCCCTTGGTGTCGGTCCCCATACAGGCGATATGCGTGCCGGGACTGACCTGTGATGCCATCAGGATGGGTGAAAAACTCGAGGTGATTGAAATGATCACATCCGCCTCTTGCCCCAACCGGTCCAGATCGACGGCCTCAAATGGCAGGCCCAGACCCGCCGCGGTCTCTTCCAGCCGTGACAACATCTCAGGGTGAAAATTCCAGCCAATCACCTTGTCGAAATCGCGTTGCTGAGCGGCGGCGCGCATCTGAAACGCCGACTGATGCCCGGCCCCGATCATCCCCAGAACCTTTGCGTCCTGACGGGCCAGATGGCGGATCGACACAGAACTGGCGGCCGCGGTCCGCAACGCCGTCAACAGGTTGCCCCCCACCACCGCGCTGCACTTCCCGGTATCTGCGTCAAACAAAAACACCGAAGACTGATGGTTGGTCAGCCCCCTGGCCTCATTTCCCGGCCAATACCCGCCAGATTTCAAACCCAGGTTCAACCCCGCCCGGTCAAACCCTGACTTGAACCCATAGAGCGCATCTGCATGGCCAATCGCCTCCCGGATGACCGGAAAATTATATGCATCCCCCCGCGACATGGCGGCAAAAACCGCCTCTACCGCCTCAAAACTGGCCTCTGGTGTAATCAGATCGGCAATCGCCGCCTCGGGTACAATCCACATATCCTGCTCTCCACATTCCAAACCGGGAAACGCCCTCACCTGACGTGAAACCGCGCCCTTCTTCTGTTCCTAAATATCCTCGCCGAAGGCATCGCGCCTGGCGCGATCAATACGCCTTGCCGCGCGCCGATACCGGCCACAGGGTCTCGACCTTGCCGTTGCGCACCCCGACATACCAGTCGTGTACGTTACAGGTCGGATCACAATGCCCCGGCACCAACCGCAACTTGTCGTTTACCTTCAATATGCCATCCGGGTCGCCAACCACGCCGTGTTCATCCGAACATTTCAAATACTCAACCCGGTCATTTCGCCCAAACACTGTCGGTAACCCTGAATCCACCGATTGCGCCTTTAATCCGGCATCGACAATCGCCTTGTCGGCCTTTGAATGGCTCATCACCGAGGTCAGGATAAACAGCGAATTTTCCCATTCCCCGTCG
>DAOUPC010000082.1 GCA_030626365.1 Paracoccaceae bacterium | reverse complement strand
TTGCGCACCTGCACCAAGGCCCCGACCAGATCCTGCGCGGTCATACGCGACGCATCACTTAGCCCCGAATGATCCACCATGCGGGTGCCGGTCATGCCATATTTCTGGCCCGCCCAGCGGCTCATGTCATTGGCCGATGCCTTTAACGACCCCGGCTTGCCGCCCCTGGCCGCGCTGGCCGTCATGCCCACCATTTCCGCCGTCAGGTTGTTGGAATACTTCAGCATCCCCTTCAGGATGGTCTTTAACGGCAAACTTTCCTGACTGACCAGAACCTGCCCGCCACGCGCCAGGTTGCGGATTACCTTTGGCTTGCCCAGTACAATACCGTTGGCCCGGGCCAGCGTGCGAAACACGTCCGCCGCATAAAGTGCCGGCTTGCGCACCGGCAGCCACCTTGCCCCGTTCTTGCCCAGCGCCCGGGACGCCACCGTCCACTGATCAACGCCATTCCTGTCGGCGTAGGTATAGACCGGCAATTGCCGGTTAACGACGCGCATGGCCGCCATCTGCACCTGTGGCCGGTACTTTTCAGTGCGCGCATCCATCGTCACACCATAGCCTTTGGCCGCACGCTTCCATTCGAAATGCACCCGGTTGTAATTCAGCGCGATACCCGACACCGCCGGGCTGTATCCCAGATGGTCCGGCTGATCCTTGTCGATGCTGCGCACAAAGGGCAGCGCGCCCTCATAGACCTTGAATGTGCCGCGTACCTCGCGGATACCGGCGGCCTTCAACTTGGCGGCCATCACCGCCAGGCTATCGGTGGAAAGGGTCGGATCACCGCCCCCCGCAAGGATAAGATCCCCCCTGAGGATACCATTTTTCACCGGCCCGGCAGCAATAAGCCTGGTCTTGAACCGGTATCCCGACCCCAGAACGTCCAGCGCATAAAGCGTCGTCAGCGCCTTGGCCACGCTGGCCGGGGGCAGGCCCACATTGCCGTTCACCGCCTCAAGTTGCAGACCGGTTTTCACATCTGCCACCGCGCAGACCACCTTGCCACGCAAACCAGACCCGGCAATCAGCGCCGCGGCCCCGTCGGTTGCGGACCCGGCCAGTTTACCGCCTTGCCCGCGCAAACGCAGCGGGCGCATACGAGGCCGCAAAGAGGTTTCAGGCGCACCGGAACCAGCCGCGCCCGTCGCTGCAAAAAACCCTAAACCAAATACAAAAAACCGACGCGTCGTCATAAAATCCATGCACGCACTTAATCGCAGCTTGGCCCGGTAAACAAGCACGCGATTGCGGGTTTTTCATCCCGCGTTGCCGTGCTACGCGGAGCAATGTGGCAAGCCGTCCTTATCATGTTCATCGCCATGTCGATGATCCCCGCAGGCGATATGGCCGGCAAGCTTCTGTCGGTCGAACAGGGCGTCGCCCCGGCCTTTATCGCCTGGTCCCGGTTTGCGCTGGGCACTGTGCTGGTCGCCCCGTTTGTGCCCCGCGCCGCCTGGCGATTGCTGCGTGACTGGCGCATCTGGTTTCGTGCATTGCTGCTGGCGTCGGGGATCATGTCGATCCAGATCGCCCTGAAAACCGAACCCCTGTCGGATGTGTTTGCCGCCTTTTTCATCGGCCCCATCCTTAGCTTTGCCCTTTCTGCGCTGTTGCTGCGCGAACCCGCTGGCCCAATGCGCACCCTGCTGATGCTGGTCGGGTTCTGCGGTGTGTTGCTGGTGGTTCGCCCCGGCTTTGGCGGCTCTGCCAACCTGGGCTGGGCAGTCCTGGCGGGGTGCTTTTACGGGGCGTATCTGACGGCCTCTCGCTGGTTGTCCCATCTGGGCACGCCGATCGAGCTGGTGTTTTCGCAATTGTTCATCGCCACCCTGGTGTTTTTGCCACTGGGCCTGATCAACCTGCCAACCCCCAGCGCGGCCATTGCCGGGCTGACACTGGCCAGCGCCGGATTTTCCATGCTGGGCAATCTGCTGTTGCTGTTCGCCTATTCCAGGGCGGTATCAACCCGGCTGGCCCCTCTGGTCTATTTTCAGCTGATTGCGGCCACAGGTCTGGGCTGGGCCGTGTTTGGCGATCTGCCCGATGCGCTGACCTGGGCCGGACTGGCGCTGGTGATTGGTGGCGGACTGACCTCGGCCGCCTTGCGTCGCTAGGGTCAGACCGCTAACCAGCCGCGCGGATCGCACTCGAGGACAGATCAAGCATTGGCACATTGACAAAACACCATGCAGGCGCGGCGGCGTGGGCCAATGTGTGGCTGGCCAGCCCACCGATCCGGTGCGCCCCATAAATTCGCGCCACAGGTGACATTTGCGCCGATATCCGCTGACCGGGCCGGGCCAGAACGCCCACCGGAACGCTGTTCATGATCTTGCGCCAGTCCTTCCAGCGATGAAATTGCGCCAGATTATCTGCCCCCATCAGCCAGACAAACCTGACCCCCGGATAGATGTCCTGCATCGCGGCCAGCGTGTCCACCGTTGCCCTTGTCCCCAGACGGGCCTCGATATCCGTGACCCTGACCCTTGGGTGCTGCATCAGCGCGCGCGCACGCGCCATCCGGTCCGCCAACGGGGCAGGCCCGCGCGATTTCAACGGGTTGCCCGGACTGACCAGCCACCACACCCGGTCCAGCCCGAACCGTTTCAGCGCCTCGCGCGTTATATGCACATGCCCGGCGTGCGCAGGGTCAAACGACCCCCCGAACAGACCAATGGTCTGGCCTGCGCGCGCATATGGCAATCCATTCCTCATCTGCATGGACAAAGCTTTCTTAGAATAACGACCCCTGATCCGGGGCGGTTGGTTTGGCTGATTTTCTGGCAGGTTTGCCACCAACATCGATCCGGCCATCGGCGAACTGGATTTCCAGTGCCACGGCGTTCACGGCATCGGCTTTTGTGGTCACCACATGCCCCTCGGCACGCACCACCGCATAGCCACGTTCCAGCGTTGCCTGATAGCCAAGCGAGGACAATAACCGCTCGGTGGCACCTATCTGGTTTTTCAGGCGGCTGATTTGCGCATTTCCGGCCAGGGTCAGCCGTTGGGTCAGGGCCTTCAGGTCATCCCCTCTTTGATCTATGTCGCGGCGCAACTGACGGGGCTGCAAACGCGCGGCCTGTGCCGCCAACCGATCCCGTTTTGCCTGAACCATGTGCGACAAAAGCACGGGGCGCAGGCTGGCCGAGGTCTGGGCCAGATGAACGCGCCGGGTCTGGGTGCCATGACGCAGGGCATTGGGAAGGCGCTCGGCGATCAGATCGAACCGCTGGCGGGGCGCATCAAACAACGTGTCACGCCGGGGAAGGGCACGGGCAAGATCGGTCAGACGCTGACGGCGCTGGGTTATGGCGGACGATGCCGCACGGGCAAGACGCGCCGCCTGATCCTGGTTCCAGGCCAAAAGTTCAAGACGCACAGGAACCGCCAGTTCGGCCGCCGCCGTCGGCGTCGGGGCGCGCTGATCCGAAACATAGTCGATCAGGGTGGTGTCGCTTTCGTGCCCCACAGCCGAGATCAGCGGAATGTCACTGGCCGCCGCAGCGCGCGCGACCACCTCTTCGTTGAAGCCCCACAGGTCTTCGACCGAGCCCCCCCCACGGGCAACGATCAGCAGGTCGGGCCGGGGCAGTGCGCCACCGGCGCTTAGGGCATTAAAGCCGTCAATGGCACGCGCCACCTCTGTTGCGCAGGCCGCACCCTGTACCGCCACCGGCCAGATCAGCACCTTACGGGGGAACCGGTCACGCAACCGGTGCAGGATGTCACGGATCACCGCGCCCGACGGCGACGTGATAACCCCGATGATTTGCGGCAGATAGGGCAGTTTTTGTTTGCGCGCGGCATCAAACAGCCCCTCGGCCTGCAATTGTGCTTTGCGTTTTTCCAGCAGCGCCATCAGCGCGCCCTGCCCCGCCACTGTCACGTCCTCGACGTTCATGTTGTATTTTGACTGTGCACCGAACGCGGTCAAACGGCCCGTGACAATCACCTCAAGCCCCTCTTCGGGTACCACCGACAGGCCCGCGACCTGGCCCTTCCAGGTGGTGCAGGCCAGCACGTTGCGGTCGTCCTTTACGTCGTAATAAAGGTGGCCGGACCGGGCCTTGAACACCCGCCCCACCTCGCCCCGGACCCGGATGCGGCCAAAGGCCCCTTCCAGCGTGCGCTTTACCTCGCCCGAAATCTCAGAGACGGTATATTCCGGGGTGTTCTGCCCTGGCTGGGGGTCGTCAAGTAGATCGGACATGGATGCGCCTTGTGATGCGTGTGCGCCCACCTTAAAACGCGGACAAGCCAAGGCCAAGCAGATCGGAGCGCCCCCATGAATATTCTTATCCTCGGAAGCGGCGGGCGCGAACACGCCCTGGCATGGGCGGTCATGCAAAATCCCAAATGCGACCGGCTGATCGTGGCACCGGGCAATGCCGGGATTGCCCAAATCAGCGAATGCGCGGCGCTGGACATCGAAGATGGCGGCGCGGTGGCGGTTTTCGCCGCAGAAAACGCCATTGATTTTGTGATTGTCGGCCCCGAGGCCCCGCTGGCGGCGGGTGTGGCAGACCGGCTGAGGGATGCGGGGGTTCTGGTATTTGGGCCATCTGCGGCAGCGGCAAATCTGGAAGCCTCAAAAAGCTTTACCAAAGAGATATGCGCCGCAGCAGGTGCGCCGACCGCAGCCTATGGGCATTTCACCGACGCAGAAGCGGCCAAGGCATATGTCCGCGCCCAGGGTGCGCCGATTGTGGTCAAGGCAGATGGCCTTGCGGCGGGCAAGGGCGTGATCGTGGCAATGGACGAGGCAACAGCACTGGCAGCTATTGACGACATGTTTGACGGGGCCTTTGGCGGGGCCGGGGCCGAGGTGGTGATAGAGGAATTCATGCAGGGCGAGGAAGCGTCGTTCTTTGTGCTGTGTGACGCACAGGACGTGTTGCCGATTGGCACTGCGCAGGATCACAAGCAGGTGGGTGAAGGAGACATCGGGCCAAACACCGGCGGCATGGGGGCCTATTCCCCGGCCCCGGTGATGACCGATGAGGTGACACAAAAGGTGTTGGAACAGATCGTGCGCCCGACCATGGCCGAAATGTCCCGGCGCGGGATGCCGTTTCAGGGGGTGCTGTTTGTCGGGCTGATGATCAGGGACGGGCAGCCGCGCCTGATTGAATACAACGTGCGCTTTGGCGATCCTGAATGTCAGGTGCTGATGATGCGGCTGGGGGCGCAGGCGATGGATCTGATGCACGCGGCGGCCGAGGGGCGGCTGTCGGGGATGCGAGTGAACTGGGGGGATGATCACGCGATGTCGGTGGTTATCGCCGCTGATGGATATCCGGGGGTGTATGAGAAGGGCAGTGTGATAAGCGGACTTGAGGCGCTGCCCGAGACCAGCAGCAAAATGTGCTTTCACGCCGGAACGGGTGAGCGTGACGGGCAGGTTGTGGCCACCGGCGGGAGGGTGTTGAATGCCACCGCAAGGGGGGCGACATTGGCCGAGGCAAGGGCGGGAGCCTATGCCATGGCTGAAGAAATTGACTGGCCGGGCGGGTTTTATCGGAGCGATATTGGCTGGCGGGCGTTGGAGCAGGGGTAGTCCAATTGTCGGGCTGCGCCCGGCTTGATGCTTTGGGGGGCGTTCCGCCCCCGGCCCTCTGGGCCTCCCCCTGAGAGTATTTCAGACGAGAAGAAGGGCCGGGTTATTGGCAGGCCAGAGCGGCGGTAAAGCTGGCAGGGCCGGTATGGGGGCTAATGTCACGGGTTGTGATCCTGACATTTGACAAAGTGCTGGCGATCAGGCGGGTCCAGTCCGGGTTCACGGTGATGATTTCCGGTGGGCCGCCGCAGTGGCGGATACCGCCCGAAATATGATCTTCGCCGATGCGATGGTTGGTCAGGCCGGGTTGATCGGCAACATGGGTCAGGGTGTTGTTCTCGAACCGCCAGATGCGCAGGGTTCTGGCCAGGTGGGGGCGGTCAATGTAAGCGATCTCGATAATTCCGTCCCCGTCGAGATCGGCAGCGCCCAGCGGAGCAAGCCAGCGGTGCGTGCGCCCTATATGCGGGGTTTCGGCAATCTTTCCCCGGCTGTCATAAATGGCAAGCGCGCCACCTTGGCGAACGTCCGTTTCGATCACCAGGACTTCGGGCAGGCCGTCACCGGTAACATCGGCAAGCCGGGGGGTAATGTCTTCAAAGACGTGATCCAGCGGAAGCCGGAAAATGTAGGTGGTTTTGCGCAGAAGCGGCGGTCGGTCCCGACCATTGGCTGCGCTGACAACTGTGGCATCTATTTCCAGCGCGCCCCACTCTTGGCTGTCGCCCAGCACGCCATGGGCATAACGTAATGTCGGGTCGGCAAAGCGCGCGGCGGTAATGGTTTCTGCCGCGCCTGTGGTTGCAATCAGCGCCATGAGAATGGCGCTGAACAGGTGCATCAGATCTGTTTTTCCGGCATCTGCACAACCAGCCCATCCAGCGCATCCGTCACCTTGATCTGGCAGGTCAGGCGGGAGCGGGCAGGATCGGGTTCGTAGGCGAAATCCAGCATATCCTCTTCCATGTCATCTTTGGCCGGTACTTTTTCGACCCAGTCGGGATGCACATAGACGTGGCAGGTCGAGCAGGCACAGGCACCGCCGCAATCGGCCTCGATCCCCGGAATGTTGTTGTCGCGCGCGCCTTCCATCACAGTCAGGCCATTGGCAACCTCCACGGTGTGCCTGGTGCCGTTATGCTCGATATAGGTTATTTTTGCCATTCTCGCCGCTCCTGCCTTCGGTGTTTCGCAAAGAGGTCTAGCCAAGCGGTCTTGGGGACGCCACCCCCTTTTGCGTGTCCGGGCGGCATGGCTGGACAATATTCCAGAGTGTTCTATGTTTGTTCTTAATGTTCGTATCTTGCGCCCCTATCGGCCCTGCCGCGGCCAGCTGGCCGCGCCCGCCCGCCTGTCTGGAGGCCGCGCGACTGCAAGAGCCACCCGAAGGCGCACGCATCACCGTGGCCGGTTTGGTGATCCTGCGCCAGCGGCCGGGCACCGCCAAGGGGGTGATTTTCATCACTCTCGAGGACGAGACGGGAATCGTCAACGTGATCGTCTGGCGCAAGCTGTATGAACGGTACCGGCGCGCAGTAATCTCGGGGCGGATGTTGCGGGTGACGGGGCGATTGCAGCGGGCCCATTCGGTTACCCATGTGATTGCCGAAGAGATCGAGGACATCTCGGGCATGCTCGACCTGCTGCTGAAGGAGACAGGCTAGCGGGGATGGGCATTTTACGCTAAGCTGGCGCAAAACGCCCATCAGAGGCCCGAGCATGACCCCGATCCGTTTCCTGATATGCGCCATGACGCTGCCCGGCCTGAGTGCGTGCGGTTCTGCCGTGCCCGGTCTTGGCGCGTTGGGGGAACCTGAGGTCACAAGGTTGAACCAGATTGCCCCGCCGGGGACCGAGCCAGGTACCTGCTGGGGCAAGAACGTGACCCCGGCGATCATCGAAACCGTGACCCATCAGGTCATGCTGCAACCGGCGCAGGTGATGGCGGATGGTAGCGTTAGCGCGCCTGCAATATACAAGACCGAAACCCGGCAGGAAATCGTCCGCGAGCGGCGCGAGACCTGGTTCCTGACCCCCTGCGCCAACCAGATGACGCCCGAGTTCATCGCCAGCGTTCAGCGGGCGCTGACCGCGCGCGGGTTGTTTGGCGGCGATATTTCGGGCGAGATGAATGCCGGCACCCGCGCCGCAGTGCGCCGGTTCCAGAAACCACTGGGGCTGGATTCGGGCATCCTGTCGCTGGCCGCCGCGCGCAAGCTGGGACTGGTGGCGGTTGAGGGGGACGAGGCCGGCTGAGGGGGCGACTAGCTCATTCAGATCTTACGGGATTTATTCGCCCCGGTCAGCAACGTGGCTGCTAACAAATAAAGGGTGCCCCAACCGGGGCACCCTTTGTCATTCAGGCTTCAGCGCTGTTCAGTCATCCAGACCAAGCGCCACGAACCGTGGTTCGCCGGCGCGCCGCACCAGCAACAACAGGGATTTACGCCCGGCCTCTTTCGCCTCGTCGATACGGTCGTCCAGATCGCCGAACGATTTGACCTTTTGCTGCCCCGCTTCGGTAATCACGTCACCCGGACGCAGGCCCTTTTCGAACGCCTCGGTGCTTTCATCCACCGCCATCACCAACAGGCCACGCATTTCATCGGGCAGGCCCATTTCCGAGCGCATGTCATCCGTCAAAAGGCTGAGCGTCAGGCCCAGAACCTCTTTCTCTTTCACATCCGGATCACCCCCGTCCATGGCAGCAGGCACCGCGCGTTCGGCGTCTTCACGCCGGCCAAGCGTCACCAGAACCGTCTGGGTGCCACCGTCGCGGAACACCACCACGCGCACGGCCTTGCCGACCGTGGTGTTGCCCACCTGACGCACCAATGCGCGGGTATCGGCCACATCGACGCCATCAAAGGTGACGATCACGTCGCCAGCCAGCAGCCCCGCCTCCTTGGATGGTCCATCCGGCACATCGGTGATCAATGCACCTGCGGCCTTGTCCAACCCCATCGCTTCGGCCACGTCTTCGGTCACGTCCTGAATGCGCACGCCCAGCCAGCCACGCCGGGTTTCCCCGTATTCCTTCAGTTGCTCCACAACCCGGCTGACCACGTTCGAGGCCATGGAAAAGCCGATGCCGATCGAGCCGCCATTGGGCGACAGGATCGCGGTGTTCACACCGACAACTTCGCCGTCCATGTTGAACAACGGCCCACCCGAGTTGCCCCGGTTGATCGCCGCGTCGGTCTGGATATAGTCGTCATAAGTGCCCGACAATGCGCGATTGCGCGCCGATACGATGCCGGCCGAGACCGAAAACCCCTGCCCCAGCGGATTACCCATGGCCATGACCCAGTCGCCAACGCGCGCGTCGTCACTGTCGCCAAAGCTGACAAACGGCAGCGGTTTGTCAGATTCGACCTTGAGAAGGGCAATATCGGTGTTCTTGTCGGTGCCGATAACCTTGGCGGGCAATTCTTCGCCCGAGAAGAATTCGATCAGAATCTCGTCCGCGCCCTCGATCACGTGATTGTTCGTCACCACATACCCGTCTTCGGAAATGACGAACCCGGACCCCAGCGCCGAAGACCGGCGTGGGCGGTTGCCTTCACCGTTACGATCCTGAAAATCGCGGAAGAAATCCTCGAACGGAGAGCCTTCGGGAACGATGCCCTGTGGGCCGGTGCGCCCTTCGATCACCGTTGTGGTGGTGATATTGACCACCGAGGGGCTGATCTTTTCGGCCAGCGGGGCCAGGCTCTCGGGGCGGGCCTGAACGATGGCGGTTTGTACGACAACAAACAACAATGTCAGCGCGCCAAGCATGAAAAGCCTGAGCCTGGTAATCCGGGCGTCCTGCCCGGTGGAAACAATGGTTACTGCCTGCGAGTGTGGCAATGGACTACTCCTTTTTTGGAAAGACTGCCTCTGATGGTGGTCCGGCCCGAACAGGGCGGACGGTATGGTGCTGGGTTCAATGTAGTGTCTGAATCGCCACAGGCAAAGAGTGTTGCAAACAATCAAGGAATTGTGAGTTTCCCTAACGTCAGGCCCCAAGCGCATGGGCAACCCACAACAGAATCAAACCCAGCACCAATGCCAGCGCGCCGAATTGCCGCCGGGCCGGTTCCGGCAGGTCGCGCAATGTTTCAAGCAGGCGTTCGACAAGCGAAGGGGCCAGTACCCAGACCAGCCCCTCGACTATCAATACCAGCCCGAGGGCCAGAAAGATGGTTGCCATTTTTCAACCGTTACCGGCCCATCACTGGGCCGGTGCCGCGCCGGTGGGCGACTTGAGGTAGTTGAAGAACTCGGAATCCGGCGACATGACCATGGTCGAGTTATGGCCCTGCAAGGCGCGGGTCTAGGCGGTCATCGAGCGATAGAATTCAAAGAATTCCTTATCCTTGCCAAAGGCTTCGGCATAGATCTCGTTGCGCTCGGCGTCGGCCTCACCTCGTGCGATCTCGGCCTCCCGCTCGGCCTCGGACACCAGTTCGACCACTGTCCGGTCGGCCTGGGCACGCACCCTTTGCGCCGCTTCGTTACCACGCGCGCGTTCATCCGTTGCCTCGCGTTC
>DAOUPC010000061.1 GCA_030626365.1 Paracoccaceae bacterium | reverse complement strand
TGGCGCAAGGTTGCTGTTCCTGTTGAACAAAAGATACACTAGAATTGCGTAAATTATTGCCTGACCACCTCAACAAGGGGATAACATGAGACATTTTTTGATCCGTCATTTTATTTCGCTCACATTTTTTTGTCTGACTGCCGGCCTGATGCCTCTGATGGCCACGGCCCAAAGCGCAGATCCCTTTGAAAACGGCTGGACGCTGAATGCAGGTGATTCCCGGCTGCGCTACATGTCGGTCAAAAAGGGTAACGTGGCTGAAACCAATTCGTTCGCCACGCTTAGCGGGCTGATCACCGAAGGCGGCAAGGCGCAAATCCGCGTTCTGCTGGATTCCGTCGATACCAAGGTGGACCTGCGCAATGTGCGGATGCGGTTCCTGTTCTTTGAAACCTTCCTGCACCCCGAGGCAACAATCACCGCCCAGCTTGACCCCGATGTTCTGCGGGATCTGCACAATACAAGGCGCAAGCTGATCAACCTGAATTTCACCCTGTCGCTGCACGGGGTGACAGTGGAAAAAACGGCCGAGGTCGCGATTGCCCTGATCAACAATGACCGGGTTACAGTGTCCGCCACCACACCGATTGCCCTGACCCTGACAGAGTTCAACCTGGAAGGCGGGCGCGAAAAGCTGCAAGAGGCGGCGAGTGTCACGATTTTACCGCTGGGCATTGTCAGTTTCGACTTTGTGTTTGACCGCTCAAGCCCCGGCACACCGCCGGATATGGCGCAGTTAATGCAATCGGTTGCGCCCGGATCGGCCGCGCTCGAGACAAAAGGAACCATGGACCGAGAGGCCTGCGTAGGGCGGTTTGAAATCCTGTCACGTACCGGCAATATCTATTTCACAACCGGAAGCGCACGCCTGGCCAACAAAAGCAAACCGCTGCTGGATAATCTGTATGATATCGTTAACCGCTGCCCGGATCTGTCGATCGAAATTGCCGGGCATACGGATTCTGACGGTGGCACCAAATCCAACCAACGCCTTAGCGAAAGGCGCGCAGGGGCCGTGGGTCATTATCTTCAGGGCAAGGGGATCGCCGCCAGCCGGATGATGATCGTCGGTTATGGAGAGGCAAAACCACTGCACCCCAATACGTCCAAAGCCAACAAGTCAAAGAACCGCCGGATTGAATTTTCCGTGCTGAACTGACGGTTTGTGTTGCCGGGTGAACCTGATCTAAGGTCAGGTTCACCCGGCACAAAACACCAAAGGCATATCAGGAAATGAAACAACCACGCGCATGGCAGCGGATGCTTTCAGGTCGCAGGCTGGACCTGCTGGACCCAACGCCGCTGGACATTGAAATCGAAGATATCGCGCATGGGCTGGCCTTTGTGGCCCGCTGGAATGGGCAGACGATGGGGGATTTCGCCTATTCCGTCGCTGAACATTCGTTGCTGGTCGAGGCACTGTTTGTCCGCATAGCCCCATCCGCCCCGATCAGATGGCGCATGGCCGCCCTGCTGCATGATGCACCGGAATATGTGATTGGCGACATGATTTCGCCGGTAAAGGCCGCGGTTGGTCCCGGTTATGGCGCGCTGGATGATCGCCTGACGGCGGCTATTCATCTGCGGTTTGGCCTGCCTGCGACTATTCCCGCACTGATCAAGCGCCAGATCAAGAAGGCCGACAAGATCAGCGCCTGGATGGAAGCGACCGAAATCGCCGGTTTTTCACACCCCGAGGCCGACAAGCTGTTTGGTAAACCTGACAGGACAGTTCTGAAGGGTCTGACCATCACCCTGCGCGCCGCGGTCGAGGTTCGCACAGCCTTTACCGCCCGTCATGCCAGTCTGTTGGCCGAAATGGGCCAGTAACCGGTCAGCGCGGGCTGCGCTTGGCCAGAATGCGTTGCAGGGTCCGGCGATGCATGTTCAGGCGACGCGCCGTTTCACTGACGTTGCGGTCGCACAACTCGTAAACCCGCTGAATATGTTCCCACCGCACACGGTCCGCGCTCATCGGGTTTTCCGGGGGTGGGGGCAATTCATCAGGAAGGGCCAGCAATGCGTTGGTAACGTCGGTGGCATCGGCCGGTTTTGACAGATAGTCAGTCGCGCCAATCTTGACCGCGGCCACGGCTGTGGCAATGGCCCCATATCCGGTCAGCACAACAACCCGGCTATCGGGTCGTCTGTCGCGCAGCACTTCGACCACGTCCAGCCCATTTCCGTCTTCAAGGCGCAGATCAACAACCGCATAGGCAGGCGGGCGGGCCGTCGCGATGGCCTTGCCGGCGGCAACCGACCCGGCGGTTTCAACCTCGAACCCGCGCTTTTCCATGGCCTTGGCCAGGCGTCGCAGAAAGGGTTCGTCATCATCGACCAACAAAAGCGACTTGTCCGGTCCGATCTCTTGCAGGGCGATGTCGGCCATGCTCTCTCCTTTATGGGTGGTTAACCTGTTTGCGACGCCCGCAGTATTATCAGCGCCAAGTCAAAGGTCAAACAACGCATTGCACTTACTGGTTATCGACAAAGCAACCAATTCTGTCCGCGATGTCTTTCGGGCTGGTATCACGACGAAAGAATTCGACAAACCCGTGGCCGGGCATAACCAGATAACTGAAGGTGGAATGGTCCACCAGATAGAATTCATCCTCGGCATCGTGTGCCTTATAGTAGGTCTTATAGGTTTGACTGGCGGCTTTGACCTGTTCCGCTGATCCGGTCAGGCCGATCATCCGTTCGTGCAGGTTAAAGGCAAAGTCACCGACAATCTCGGGTGTGTCGCGGGCCGGGTCGATCGAGATGAACACAGGCGTGACCATCTGGCCGCGTTCCTCAAGCAGATCAATCGCCTCGGCGTTGCGGGCATTATCCAGCGGGCAGACATCGGGGCAAAAGGTATAGCCGAAATAGATCAGCGAAGGCGCGGTCAGCACGTCCTTGTCGGTCACGGTTTCACCCTTGGCGTTCAGCAATTCGAACGGGCCGCCAATCTGGCTGGCACCACCGGCAATCTTAGAGGTCCGGCAACTGGCAAACTGATCCTCGTCAGACCGGCCAACAAGGGTTGCCAACCATATACCCCCAACCAAGGCAACAACCACGGCCACGGCAACAAATGGTATCAAACGCTTCATTTGGCGGACTTTCCGGTATGAGAATTGTTGATCGTTTCGCCGCGCACATTTATCAAGATACACAGCCGTTGCAACTGGGGCCTGATAACAAATGAACAAATCGAATTTCGGTCTTTTACTTGGACAAGAACGCAGCAACTGGATCCGGTTGCGCACACTGATCGTGCTGCGCTGGGTCGCCATCGGCGGACAGTTAACGGCGATAACCGTGGCCCTGTGGATATATCATCTACAACTTGAAATCGGTTTGTGCCTGCTGGCGATTGGTTCATCGGTGGCCGGCAATCTGGTCGCCATGTTCAAATTCCCCGAAAGCAAGCGCCTTTCCGAATTTGAAAACTTTCTGATGGTCATGTTTGACCTACTGCAACTGGGGTTTTTGCTGTTCCTGACAGGGGGGCTGCATAACCCGTTTACCTTGCTGCTGCTGGGTCCGGTGATCATTTCGGCCAATGTCATGGGCCTGCGCTCGACCCTTGTTCTCGGGGGGGTGGCGATCATACTGGTGACGCTGCTGGGCGAATTTCATCTGCCGCTCAGGACTGAACAGGGGTTCATCCTGCGAATTCCGGACGTATTCCTGTTTGGCAACTGGACTGCAATGGTTATCGCGATTGTGTTCATGGGGGTCTATTCCCTGCGAATCAGCTCTGAAATTCAGTCGATGTCGGATGCCGTGGCCGCGACCAACATGGCCCTGTCACGGGAACAGAAACTGACCGATCTGGGCGGTGTGGTTGCCGCCGCCGCGCACGAACTGGGAACGCCGCTGGCCACGATCAAGCTGGCCAGCGCCGAGTTGATGGAAGAACTGGATGACCGCCCGGAACTGCGTGAAGATGCAGAACTTATCCGTCAGCAGGCGGATCGATGTCGTGATATTCTGCGCAACATGGGACGGGCCGGCAAGGACGATCTGCATCTGCGTCAGGCCCCGATCAGTTCCGTCATACAAGAGGCCGCAGAACCGCATATGCACCGTGGAAAGATGCTTCATTTCGACGAAGGGCCCGGTGAAACCGGCAGCCTCCAACAGCCTTCCATTCTGCGAAAACCCGAAGTGATCCACGGGTTGCGCAACCTGATCCAGAACGCCGTTGATTTCGCCTATGCCAATGTCTGGATCGAAGCAATCTGGACCAAGGACAGTATTTCAATCCGAATTCTGGATGACGGGCGTGGGTTTCCACCGCATTTCATTGGCCGCATCGGTGATCCGTTCGTGCGCCAGCGACGGCCAGAATCGGACCGCCCGGACCGGCCCGGCTATGAGGGCATGGGGCTGGGCCTGTTCATCGCCAAGACCCTGCTGGAACGGTCCGGGGCCGAACTGAACTTTGCCAATGGCTCTGATCCGCACCAGGAAAACCGAACCCGGCCCAACCAGCGTGGCGCAGTGGTCGAAGTGGTCTGGCCGCGCAGCAAGATCGACGCACAGATGAACCCGGATGCCGTCCCGTTGGGGGATAATCAGCCAATCACGATCTGATACCGGAAATTGTGGCTGGTTAATCTCACATTAACCTGTTGCCCCCCAGAGTGGGCGGAATAATGGCACCGCATGCGAAAGGGTAAATCGCATCATGCAGGATATGGCCTATCTGGATTGGATGTTTGGCGCGCTGATCTGCGCCATCACGGCTGTGGTGGCTGTTTACTGGCTGGCACCAAGGCACCGGGTGGCGGGCGGGCGCAATCCCTTGTCCGGCGATCCGGGTATTCGGGAACGGGTGTTTCTGTTTGATGGGCCGGACCTGATCGACGCCTCAAGCGAGGCGCTGAAACTTGTCCCGGCAGATACCCCCGGCTTTGGCTGGGAACAGTTGCATGATGCCCTGATCGGGAAATACCCCGGCTTTCCCAAATCCTCCAAGGACGTTCAAACCAGCGGCACCATGACAATCCCCGCAACCAACAAGAACAACAACGGCGACGCCCATTGCGAATGGATCGATGGAATCACCCGCGTCCACCTGCGCAAACCGGATACTTCGGCCCATCGCCCTGCAACCGGGCCCAAAGCGGCCGAATTGGAAACACTGTTCCTGGCGATGGGTCAGGCCCCCTATCCGGTGTGGCATGTTGATCTAAACGGTGTCATCAGTTGGAGCAATTGCGCCTATGATGCCCTGTGCAAAAAGGCGGCGGGCAGTAAAGCCAATGCGCCCCCGTCAATGTTCCCGTCAGTGTCCGGCAAAGGCCCGGTGGGCAAAAAAACCCGAACCAGCGTGGCCGTTGCAGGTCGCGAAAAAAAACTGTGGTTTGATGTGTCCGTGGTTCAGCAGGATACCGGGTTCCTGTGCTACGGTGTCGATATCAACGCCGTGGTCGATGCCGAAATCGCCCAGCGCAACTTTGTCCAGACCCTTGCCAAAACCTTTGCGCAATTATCCATCGGGCTGGCCATTTTCGACCGTAACCGGCAACTGGCCCTGTTCAACCCGGCGCTGATCGACCTGACCGCCCTGCCCGCGGATTTCCTTAGTGCGCGGCCCAACCTGTTATCCTTTTTTGACCGGTTGCGTAATCAGCGAATGATGCCCGAACCCAAGAATTACGGCAGTTGGCGTCACCAGATGGCCGATCTGATCGCGGCGGCGGCAGATGGGCGATATCAGGAAACATGGACCCTGCCTTCGGGTGCGGTCTATTCAGTCAGCGGGCGACCCCACCCTGACGGGGCCGTCGCGTTTCTGTTCGAGGACATTACCGCCGAAATCACCCTGACCAGACGCTTTCGAACCGACCTCGAAATCAGCCAGTCGATGTTGGACCAACTGAACGAGGCCATTGTGGTCTTTTCCGAAAATGGGGCCCTGACCTTTTCCAATACGGCCTACCGTGAATTGTGGCGCGTCGACCCCGAGGCCAGTTTTGTCCAGATGACCGTGCTGGATGCAACCCGGACCTGGCAGGGCCAGTGCCACGCAACACCGATATTGGGTGAAGTACGGGAATTTGTGGGTTTACGGGAAAATCGCGCGGAATGGCTCGCCCAAATCCAAATGAACACCGGACAGTCCTTGTCCTGCTGTGTTTTTCCAATTGGCCATGGCGCAACCATGGTTACCTTCAGCCGGGTTCCTTCGGGGAAATCAACCATCACCACCGCCCCGCCCATATCCCCGCTAGAGCGTGTCGCAGATAACTGAACCTACTTGCGGCCCGCCCAAGGCAAAGTCATTGTGGTGCCATGCGCATCACACTCTTCCTGCAAAATCCTGACCAGACCGCCCAACTTGCCGCGCGTATCGGCGCGCACCTTGGGCCAGGTGACTGCCTGTTGCTGAACGGGCCGGTCGGTGCCGGAAAAACCCATTTCGCCCGCCACCTGATCTGGTCCCTGATGCAAACCCCCGAGGACGTGCCATCCCCCACTTTTACCCTGATCCAGACCTATGAAACCACCGTCACAGAGGTCTGGCATGCCGATCTTTACCGCCTGACCTCGCTGGACGAGATAGAAGAACTGGGCCTGACAGAGGCCTTTGATCAGGCCATCTGCCTGATTGAATGGCCACAATTGCTGGGTCCGCTGACCCCCGACAACGCCCTTAGCCTGACATTTCAGCCGGACCCGGCCAACCAGGATGCACGCCATATCACCTTTGACGCAACTGGCGGGCGCTGGGCACCATTGCTGAAACAACTAAGCAATCCGCAAATACAGGGCCCGGCATGACCAACCACCCAGCCGCCATCATGATATTCGCCGCCGGGTTTGGCACCCGTATGGGCGCGCTGACCAGGGATATGCCAAAGCCGCTGATCCCGGTCGCCGGCGTGCCGCTGATCGACCGCGCGCTAAGGCTGACGGGCGCCGTCACCCCGGCCCGTATTGTCGCCAACCTGCATTACCGGGCCGAACAGTTGACCGACCATCTGACCCCGCGGGGTGTGATCCTGTCACATGAACCCGAAATTCTGGAAACCGGCGGCGGGTTGCGCGCGGCCCTGCCATTGTTGGGCAAGGGGCCGGTTTACACGATGAACCCGGATGCCATCTGGGGCGGCCCAAATCCATTGCATCTGTTGCGCGCCGCCTGGAACCCTGACCAAATGGATGCCCTGTTGATGTGCGTTCCCGTTGCCCGTGCGCTGGGGTATTCCGGGGATGGTGACTTTGCCGCCAGCCCGGATGGGCATATTCAACGGGGGCCGGGAATGGTCTATGGTGGGGTGCAAATCCTGAAAACCGACGGGCTGGCCACCATACCAGAACACGCCTTTTCGCTGAATGTGTTATGGGACCGGATGTTGACCAAAAACAGACTCTGTTGCGTTGTTTATCCGGGTTCCTGGTGTGATGTAGGCCATCCCGCCGGCATTGCCATCGCTGAAACCATGCTGGCGGGCGATGATGTTTGAACCCGGCCAAACCCCGCGTGTATTCGCCCTGCCGCCCGGTGTTGATTTTCCGCGCGCCCTGCTTGCCGGGTTGGATGCGCGCCTTGGCCCAACCGCCCTACCCGAGTTGCTGGCAAAGGTGCAACTGGTGGTCAATACCCGCCGCATGACCCGGCGCTTGCGCGACCTGTTCAATGCCGGCCCACCCCGGTTGTTGCCGCATATTTCACTGGTCACGGACCTGGGCGAAAGCCACGACATCGCCCGCCTGCCGCCGCCAGTTCCATCCCTGCGCCGCCGGCTGGAACTGGTGCAACTGATTGGCCGGCTTCTGGATCAGCAACCAGACCTGGCGGCGCGGGCATCGCTTTATGGTCTGGCCGACAGTCTGGCCAGCCTGATGGAGGAAATGCAGGGCGAAGGGGTGGGCGCACAAACCATCCGTGATCTGGATGTGGTGGACATGTCAGGCCATTGGGCGCGCGCGCAGGCGTTCATTGCCATCGCCGATCAGTTCACTGGCGATGGTGATGCCGGGTTGGATGCCCAAGCCCGCCAGCGCCTTGTGGTCGAAAACCCGATCGCCCGCTGGCAGGAAACCCCGCCTGAACATCCCGTTATCCTTGCCGGATCAACCGGATCACGCGGCACGACATTGTTGTTGATGAAGGCCATCGCGCGCCTGCCGCAAGGGGCCGTGGTGCTGCCCGGATACGATTTTGACCAACCGCCCGCGGTCTGGTCGCACCTTTCGGGCCCTGCCGGGTCCGAGGACCACCCGCAATTTCGGTTCTCGGCCCTTATGCGAGAGTTGGGCATAGATCCGTCCGACATCAAACCCTGGATCGAAACCACACCCCCATCACCCGCCCGTAACCGGCTGATATCACTTGCACTTCGCCCTGCCCCGGTCACCGATGCCTGGATGAAAGAGGGGCCGAAACTGGGCAATCTGCCCGATGCCACACAGGCCATGACCCTGATCGAGGCCCCCTCGCCCCGGTCCGAGGCTCTGACCATTGCGCTGCGGTTGCGCCAGGCCGCAGAAGACGGGCAAACGGCGGCACTGATTACGCCCGACCGGATGCTGACAAGACAGGTCAGCGCGGCGCTGGATCGCTGGAACATCCTGCCCGATGACAGCGCCGGAACGCCGCTGCACCTGTCGCCACCGGGCCGCTTTTTACGCCACGTGGCCGGGTTGTTCGTGCGCCGCCTGACCAGTGATATGCTTTTAACGCTGCTTAAACATCCGCTGTGCCACGACGGATCAGGGCGCGGGGATCATCTTTTGCATACCCGCAATCTGGAACTGGATTTACGCCGCAATGGTCCCCCGTTTCCCGATGCGGTCAGCATGGCCGACCATGCTGGTCGCAAAGAACCGCCACAAAACTGGATATCTTGGGTAAACGATGCCTTTTGCGACCAGCAATTTGGCAATGAACGGCCCTTGGGTGACTGGGTCGCCCATCTGCGCCAGCTTGCAGAACTGATTTCCGCAGGCGGTGATGCAGGCGGTGATGGGGCCGAAAACGGAACACTTTGGGACAAAAAAGCCGGGCAAAAGGCCCTGTCGGTCATCACCAATCTGGAGGCCGAGGCCGAACATGGCGGCCTTATGAACGCGCGTGACTTTGCCGACCTGCTGGGCGCGTTACTGTCCGGTGAAGAGGTCCGCGACCGGGATGCGCCCCACAGTGGCATCATGATCTGGGGCACACTTGAGGCACGAGTGCAGGGGGTCGACCTGCTGATCCTTGGCGGGTTGAACGAAGGAAGCTGGCCCGAGGCCGCCCGCCCCGACCCCTGGCTGAACCGCCGGATGCGCGCCTTGGCCGGGCTGTTATTGCCCGAACGCCGGATTGGCTTGTCGGCGCATGATTTCCAACAGGCAATCGCCGCGCCTGAGGTCTGGCTGACCCGCGCCATACGATCGGACGATGCCGAAACTGTTGCCTCGCGCTGGCTGAACCGGCTGACCGGGTTGCTGAATGGGTTGCCGGGGCAGGGTGGGCCACTGGCGTTGGGCGAAATGCGTGCGCGCGGTGCCAAATGGCTGGACTGGGCCGGGGCCATTGATGCGGCCCCCCGGGTTGACCCCGCGCCGCGCCCATCACCCCGACCCCCGGTATCGGCCCGGCCCCGGAAACTGTCGGTTACGGAAATAAAACGGCTGATCCGCGATCCCTATGCCATCTATGCCAAACACGTGCTGCGCCTGCGCGCCCTTGATCCGCTGGTTCAGGAACCCGATGCCTTGCTGCGCGGGACGGCCGTGCATGAAATACTTGAGGACCTGATCAAAGCCAGCCTTGATGATCCCTCGGCGCTGACCCGGTCGGCGTTTCTGGACCTGTCACAACAAAAACTGACGCAACTGGTGCCCTGGCCTACCGCCCGACGGTTGTGGCTGGCCCGGATAAGCCGGATCGCCGATGACTTTCTGAACGCTGAAATCACCCGACGCGCCACGACCACGCCCTTTGCATTCGAAATAAAGGGGTCTTCCCGCCTTGCCGGGCTGGATTTTACCCTGACCGCGCGCGCCGACCGGGTTGACCGGGACGATGCCGGGCAACTGGTGCTGATCGATTACAAAACCGGCATGCCACCAACAAAAAAACAGCAGGCCAACTTTGACAAACAGTTGCTGATCATGGCCGCGATGGCCGAACAGGGCGGGTTCACCGACATCGCCCCGGCCAATGTCGCCGCCGCCATGTTCGTTGGTCTTGCCAATACTTACAAAGAAGAACCCGCGCCGCTGATGGATGAACCCCCTGCCAAGGTATGGGCCGATCTGGGCGCCCTGATTGCCGCCTATCTGGAACCGGATCAGGGGTTTACTGCGCGCCGGATGCTGCACAAAGACTCTGATATTGGGGATTTTGACCATCTGGCCCGCTTTGGCGAATGGGACCGCACCACCGATCCAACCCCCGAGGACCTGACATGACCCCGCGCAATGACGCCACCGAACGCCAGGTACAGGCGGCGCGCCCCGATGCCTCGACCTGGCTTGCGGCCAATGCCGGGTCAGGGAAAACGCGGGTGTTGACCGACCGGGTGGCACGGTTGCTGCTGTCTGGCGTCGAACCACAGCACATCCTGTGCCTGACCTATACCAAGGCCGCCGCCAGCGAGATGCAGAACCGCCTGTTTCAGCGATTGGGGGCCTGGGCGATGCTGGCGGACAACAGGCTTGCCCGTGAACTGCACGATCTGGGGGCCGACAACGCAACCGACCCCGACCATCTGGCCAAAGCCCGCACCCTGTTTGCCCGCGCGCTTGAAACGCCCGGTGGGTTAAAAATTCAGACCATTCATTCGTTCTGTGCCGCCCTTTTACGTCGCTTTCCGCTTGAGGCCCGCGTCAGTCCGCAGTTCGCCGAAATGGAAGACCGCGCCGCCACATTGCTGCGGGCCGAAATTATCGAGGATTTCGCCGATGGGCCGCAGGCAGGTGTGATCGACACGCTCGCCCATCATATAACCGACAGCAGTTTTCAATCCCTTACCTCTGGCGTGGCGCAAAACCGCAATGCCTTTGCCGCGCCCCTGAACCGGGATGATCTGCTGGATGTGTTCGCCCTTTCGCCCGGGTTTGACGAAGGTGCGCTGATACGGTCGGTCTATCTGGGTGGTGAGGCTGATTTGCTGCGCCGGTTACGGACCGCGCTGGCAACAAGCGGAGTAAATGACCAAAAGGCGGCAGCCAAACTGACCGGGATCGGGGAACCAAACCTGTCTGATCTGGCAACGCTGGAAAATGTCTTTTTAACCGGAGGCAGTGCAAAAGAGCCGTTTTCTGCCAAGTTAGGGTCTTTTCCAACCAAAGCGCTGC
>DAOUPC010000120.1 GCA_030626365.1 Paracoccaceae bacterium | reverse complement strand
TCTTTAAGGAAGGTCAGAAAACTTTGCACTTTGGTGGTGCGGTGCAGATCCACGTGGGTGACCAGCCAGGTATTCGCCTGCCAATCCGGTTGTGGCTCCATCACTTGCACCAATCCGGGATGATTGCGGGCCATGCCCTCGGACATGAAACCAATTCCGGCCCCGGCCAGCACCGCCAGTTTCATTGCGTCCCAATCCGTCACACAACAGGTAATCGTTTCGGGCGGGACCGTCGCGTTCAGCCATTTCAGGAACGGCACGCGGGTCGATATGCCATCACGCCCGACAAAGCGGTGACCGGCCAGACCAGCGGCATCAAACGGCACCGGCGGCAGGCCGTACCGGTCGACATAGCCCTTGCTGGCATAAAGCCCCGTGCGTTGCTGGATAAATGGCTGAACCACATTGTCAGGCTGATCCGGGGCCGACCCGGCCCTGATCGCCACATGGGCCTCGCCGTACTCCAGCCGGAACAGGCGTTCGCCGGTCAGATAGCGGATGACCAGCCCCGGATGCATCTGCTGAAACGCGGTCAGCACCGGCACCATCAGCGCCCCAAGGGATGCCAGCGATGTCACCACCAGCTCACCTGTCACGCCATCACCCTGGCCCTTTAGCCGACCGGCCAACTGGCTGAACTGATCATCGGTTGCCTGGGCCACCATCAACAGGTCGGCCCCTGCCTCGGTCGGGGTATAGCCGCGCGCGTGACGCTGAAACAGCTTGACCCCAAGGCGGGCCTCGATCGCGTCGATGTGGCGGATCACCGTTGCGTGGTGGACACCCAGAACCTCGGCCGCGCCGCTGACCGTGCCTGCCCGCGCCACCTGATAGGCTGTGCGCACCTCGTCCCAGTTTTCCATATCACCCTCACGACTGTGCAAATATTCACAGTATACCCATAAATATCCATGTTATGTTTGAAATTGCAAACTATTGCCCCGCTGCCCACGCCCACACGCGGCCATCCCACAGCTTTGACGCCCCCGGATACAGGGCCTATGGTCTGGTCCATGAAAGTCACCCGCAACACGCCCGATCAACTGATCATTGACGATATACCCTGGCTGATCGGTATCTTTCTGATCGTCTTTACCCTGATATTTGTCACGATTGGCCTGTTTTTGCTGTCCGAGGTCCTCTTGTTCGGGCTGGCCTTTGGCCTGATCGGTGGTGGCGTGGGGTTTGGGGCCTTTACCGCCTTTGTGCGCCGGGTTCAGCTGATCCTTAACCGCCCGTTGGACAGCATTACCATCCGCACCCGGTCGCTGTTTGGCTATTGCGAAGTGCGCCACGACCTGTCCAGCCTGTCACGTGCGGTTCTGGAAACCACGACCAGTTCCAAAGGCGCCACCCTTTACCGCCCCACCCTGATGCTGGACAAAGGGATGAGCGCCGGCGCGCACCCGATTGTTACATCCTATACCAATACAGGCGGCCCCCGCCGGATGGTGGATGCAATCAACCGCTGGCTATAGAGCCGTCCAGTGCGACTCGGCTGGCCAACTTGGCTCGGCTGGCTTGACTCGCGGGGTCAAACCGCCTAGCTGCCCATCCAGACATCCGGAAGTGCAAAACCTTCCGGTCCTCGTATCATTCGGGGATCGCCCCCCACCAGCGTGTTACGCCCGTGGGGGCATTTGTGTATTTAACCGCCCCTTCCTGTTTAATGGGGGCACCTGACAACCGGCAACGAAAGGCCGCGGCCATGTTTGAAAACCTATCCGAACGCCTCTCTGGTGTCTTCGATAAGCTGACCAAACAGGGTGCCCTGTCTGACGAGGATGTCAAAACCGCCCTGCGCGAGGTCCGCGTTGCCCTGCTCGAGGCCGACGTATCGCTGCCTGTGGCGCGTAATTTCGTCAAACGGGTACAGGAACTTGCCACCGGCCAGGCGGTCACCAAATCGATCACCCCCGGCCAGCAGGTCGTCAAGATTGTCCATGACACATTGATCGACACGCTGCGGGGCGATGATGACCCCGGCGCGCTGAAAATTGATAACCCGCCCGCGCCGATCCTGATGGTCGGCCTTCAGGGGTCGGGCAAAACCACCACCACCGCCAAGCTGGCCAAACGCCTGACCGAAAAAGAGGGCAAGCGCGTCCTTATGGCGTCGTTGGACACCAACCGCCCTGCGGCGATGGAACAACTGGCGATTCTGGGCACCCAGATCGGGGTCGATACCCTGCCCATCGTCAAGGGCGAAGACCCGGTTGCCATCGCGCGCCGTGCCAAAACCCAGGCCGCACTTGGCGGTTATGACGTCTATATGCTCGACACGGCGGGACGTTTGCACATCGACGCCGAACTGATCGCCCAGGCGGCCGCGGTACGCGACGTGGCCCAACCGCGCGAAACCCTGCTGGTGGTCGATGGTCTGACCGGCCAGGACGCGGTTAACGTGGCGACAGAATTTGACGACAAGATCGGTGTGACCGGCGTTGTTCTGACCCGGATGGATGGCGACGGGCGCGGCGGTGCCGCCCTGTCGATGCGCGCAGTCACCGGCAAGCCGATCCGCTTTGTCGGTCTTGGCGAAAAGCTGGATGCGCTGGAAACATTTGAGCCCGAGCGCGTTGCCGGGCGTATCCTTGGCATGGGTGACATCGTTGCCCTGGTCGAAAAGGCCCAGGAAACCATCGAGGTCGAGCAGGCCGAAAAGATGATGCGCCGCATGGCCAAGGGTCAGTTCAACATGAACGACCGGAAGATGCAGCTTGAACAGATGGTCAAGATGGGCGGCATGGAAGGCATGATGGGCATGATGCCCGGCATGGGAAAAATGGCCAAACAGGTCGAGGCCGCCGGCCTTGACGACAAAATCCTGAAACGCCAGATCGCCCTGATCCAGTCCATGACCAAACGCGAACGTGCCAATCCAAAATTGCTTCAGGCAAGCCGCAAAAAACGTATCGCCCGTGGGTCCGGGATGGAGGTTGCGGACCTTAATAAACTTCTGAAAATGCACCGCCAGATGGGTGACATGATGAAGAAGATGGGCAAAGGCGGTATGCTGAAGCAAGCCCTGAAAGGTATGCTCGGCGGCAAAGGCGGCACGCCCGCCGATATGGCCGCAGGCATGGACCCCAAAGCACTGGAAGCGGCGGCCAAACAGATGGGTGGGCGGATGCCCGGCATGGGTGGCATGGGGGGTGGCATGGCTTTGCCACCCGGTCTTTCCGGTTTTGGGAAAAAGAAATGACCCAAATTCCGACCCTCACCACCGCACGCCTGACCTTGCGGGCCCCGGAACTGGCGGATTTCCCGACAATCGCGGATTTCTATGCGTCCGAGCGTTCAAAACATGTTGGCGGCCCGGCCACCGCCGAACAGTCCTGGCGTATGCTGGCCACTGAACTGGGCCATTGGCAGTTGCGCGGTTTTGGCCGCTGGTCGGTCGAGGAAACCGCGACCGGGACGCTTTGTGGCGTCATCGGTGCCTGGTATCCGCTGGGCTGGCCCGAACCGGAAATTGGCTGGGATCTGATGAACGGGTTCGAAGGCAACGGCTATGCCACCGAGGCCGCCCTTGCCGCGCTTGAATACACCTATGAAACCCTTGGTTGGACCACGGCAATCAGCCTTGTTTCGCCGCCAAACGACGAGTCGCGCAAAGTTGCCCGGCGCATGGGGGCCACCAGGGACGGCATGTTCGAGCACGAACGCTATGGTACGCTTGAAATCTGGCGTCACCGCTCGCCCAACGATCTGGCCGGTGGCGGAATGGAGGCCTACGCATGAGCTGTGCCTGCGTTCAGACCCTGCAACGGGGGCGTGCCTGATATGCCCACCGCCAGCATTCCCGTCATCGAAACCCGGCGTCTGATCCTGCGTGGCCCCGAGCCACAGGATTATCCCGACTTCAAGGCGACCTTCACCAGTTACCGCGCCCGGTTCATGGGCGGGCCGCTGAATGCCTATGAATCCTGGATGCTTTATGCGGCTGAAATCGGCCACTGGAACATTCGTGGCTATGGCATGTGGATGATCCACGACAAAGTGACAGACAAGACCTATGGCATGGCCGGTGGCTGGAAGCCCGCCATGTGGCCCGAGGCCGAAATCGCCTGGGTGATCTGGCCCGATGCCGCCGGGCATGGCTTTGCGCTTGAGGCTGCCGATGCGGCCCGCCGGTACATGTACACCCAACGCGGCTGGACCAGCGCGGTCAGCTATATCGACCCCAAGAACCTTGACAGTATCCGCCTGGCCGAACGGCTGGGGGCGGTGAAAGACAAATCCGCCGCCACCATTGATGGCAATGATGCGGTCTATCGCCATCCGTCGCCCGACCAGCTGGATGGTACCCAGTTGGCGCATGGGATCGAGATGGAAATCAGCCACTATGGCGACCCGTTGTTCAAACCGAAAGGATGGGCCATTGACTGAAGCAATCCCCGATCCGGTCACCCGCGCCGCCGTGGTGCTGAAAGAGCATCGCAAAAGCATCGACCGGCTTGATGCCATCCTTGTCTATACTCTGGGCGAGCGGTTCAAGCACACACAAGCCGTCGGCAAACTAAAGGCCGAACACGACCTTCCCCCGTCCGATCCCAGCCGCGAAGCGTCACAGATCGCACACCTAGAAGACCTGGCAACAAAGGCCGACCTTGACCCGGAATTTGCCAAAAGCTTTCTGAATTTCATCATTCAGGAAGTTATCCAGCACCACAAGAAGTACACGGAATAACAAAGATCACAGGAAAAGATCACAGGGTGGGTGAAACCCACACGCCCTGACAACGCCATTCAAAGGAGAAAACAACAATGGCCATGAAAATTCGTCTCGCCCGTGGCGGCAGCAAGAAACGCCCCTTCTATCGCATCGTTGCGGCCGACAGCCGTATGCCACGCGATGGCCGGTTCATCGAAAAGCTGGGCACCTACAACCCGCTTCTGCCCAAAGACAGCGAAGAGCGCGTCAAGATGAACATGGAGCGCATCCAGTACTGGCTGGGTCAGGGCGCACAGCCCACCGACCGGATCGCCCGTATGCTGGAAGCCGCTGGCGTGCGTGAAAAGACCGAACGCCTGAACCTGAAAAAGGGCGAACCGGGCAAGAAAGCCAAAGAGCGCGCCGAAGAGAAAGCCGCCAAGGCAACCGCAGCCGCCGAAGCCGCAGCAGAGGCCGCCGCCGCACCGGCAGAAGCACCTGCCGAGGCCCCGGCCGACGACGCCGCCGAATAAATCGGCACCAGACGGCGCGACCGGGGCCTTGTTTACCGATGCCCTGTTCGTGCCGCCCATATATCCAATGCGGTTCCGGCGTCATTTGCGCCGGGGCCGGAAACCGGTCAAACGGGCCAAGTCATAATTCGGAGAGACCACATGAATGATCTGGTCTGCGTCGGTGCCATTGTCGGGGCCTTTGGGGTGCGCGGCGAGGTGCGTCTGAAAAGTTTCTGCGCCGTTCCCGGAGACATCGACACCTATTCCCCGCTGCTGTCCGAAGACGGCGCGCGCAGCTATTCCATAACCCTGGGCGGCTCTCTCAAGAACGGGTTCATCGCCCGTCTGGATGGCATCGCGACCAAGGAACAGGCCGATACCCTGCGCGGAATACGTCTGTTCACCAAACGTGACCAGCTGCCATCGCTGCCCGATGACGAATATTATTACACCGACCTGATCGGGCTGGAGGTACTGGATACCGGCGGCACGGTCCTGGGACGGGTAAAGAACGTCCTGAACCACGGGGCCGGCGACCTGCTGGAAATCCACGGGCCGGCGCTCAAGGCATCGGTACTGTTGCCCTTCACGCTTGTCTCTGTGCCCACTGTCGACCTTACGGCGGGCCGTATCATAGTTGACCCGCCCGACGGTCTGCTGTGATGTTTGCGGGATAATGCCGCGCCGGATCGTGATGCCCGCAGGGCTGCAAAACAGGCGATTCCAGGGGCCACAGGAGGACCAGACAGGTGAGTGACGAACCCATATCGAAATCCCCAAAACCGAAACCGGCCCGCGCACTTGGCCGCAAGACCATCCGTGCCTCGGGAACCCCACGCGAACTGATGACCCCGACCCCCGACCTGAAAGGCGTCTGGAAGGCCAAGGTGATCACCCTTTTCCCCAGCGCCTTTCCCGGTGTGCTGGGCGAAAGCCTGACAGGCAGGGCGCTGCAAAACGGCCTGTGGCAGTTGGAAACCATCGACCTGCGCGACTTTGGTGTCGGCAAGCACCGCAATGTTGATGACACACCTGCCGGGGGTGGCGCCGGTATGGTGCTGCGTGCCGACGTTCTGGGGGCGGCGATTGATCAGGCGATGACCGGGACACAAGGCAACTGGCCGCTGATCTATCTGTCCCCACGCGGCAAGCCGATGTCACAGGAACTGATGCAGGGGCTGGCCCGCGCGGACGGTGTGACGCTGTTGTGTGGCCGCTTTGAGGGGGTCGATGAAAGGGTGCTGGAACATTACGGCATCCAAGAGGTATCGCTTGGCGATTTTGTGATGACCGGCGGAGAGATCGCCGCACAGGCGCTGATTGACGCCACTGTGCGGCTGATCCCGGATGTTCTGGGCAATGCAGAATCCGCGATCGAGGAAAGCTTTTCGTCCGGCCTGCTGGAGCATCCCCAATACACCCGCCCCGCCGAATGGCATGGCCACACGATCCCTGAGGTGCTGATGTCAGGGCATCACGGCAAGGTGGCGACCTGGCGACAGGAACAATCCGAGGCAATCACCCGGAAAAGGCGCCCGGATTTGTGGGCGCGTTACGTCAAACGAAATTCCGGTGATTCTGGTTAGGGATTCATGTTGTGAATCCAGCGTAATAGCTGGCAGGCATGCGCATTATGACCCCTGGGATCAGATACGGATCACCTGCTTTTGGCCCAGTGCCAGAATGCTAAGGTTTACCTGCCAATGAACAAATCCGCCTGAAACCACCCGGTCGGGGTGAACTATTTGCGGCCATTTCCCAAGGTTGCCCCAACAGGGGTTGCAATGTCCCGGCGCTGGGTCTAAATGGCCTCTTCATCATGAACTCCATTGGAATCAGGGTGACCCTTTTGGGGGCCCACCAGTGATGTTGAGAAGGATAAGGCGCATGAACGCCAAGGAACTGCACGATAAGACCCCGGACCAGCTTCGTGAGGAGCTGGAAAACCTGAAGAAAGAGAGCTTTAATTTGCGCTTTCAACAGGCCACGGGACAGATGGAAAACACGTCCGGCATCAAGACGGCCCGCCGCAGTGCTGCCCGCGTAAAGACCATCCTGAACCAGAAGGCCGCGCAAGCAGCCGCTGAAACAACAGCAGAATAAGGAGCCTGACAGATGCCCAAACGTATTCTCACAGGCACCGTGACCAGCGACGCCAACGAACAGACCGTAACAGTTTCCGTTGAACGCCGCTTTACGCACCCTGTTCTGAAAAAGACCATTCGTAAGTCCAAAAAGTACCGGGCACACGATGAAAAGAACACCTTTAAGGTGGGTGACCAGGTTCGCATCATTGAATGCGCCCCTAAATCCAAAACGAAACGCTGGGAGGTTCTTGAGGCGTAAAGCCGAAAGACCAATCAGTTTGAGCGAAACCCTGGGGAAAAGGCAATGACGCCCCCCACAGGTCGGGAGAAACCAAATGATCCAGATGCAGACCAACCTGGATGTTGCTGACAATAGCGGCGCTCGCCGTGTTCAGTGCATCAAGGTTCTGGGTGGTTCCAAGCGTAGATACGCATCCGTAGGCGACATCATTGTCGTCTCGGTAAAGGAAGCCATCCCGCGCGGTCGCGTGAAAAAAGGCGATGTCCGCAAGGCCGTCGTTGTGCGCACCAAGCAAGCCGTTCGTCGCGAAGATGGTTCTGCCATCCGTTTCGACAGCAACGCCGCCGTCATCCTGAACAACAACAACGAACCTCTCGGCACCCGTATTTTTGGGCCAGTTGTTCGTGAGCTTCG
>DAOUPC010000162.1 GCA_030626365.1 Paracoccaceae bacterium | reverse complement strand
ACCAAGGTTGGCCCAAAGCTGGCGGGGCTCGCGCATATGCACAAGATAGGTCACCATGAACCCCTTGAGCCAGCGGGACCGCTGGCGCACCCACGGCCAGACGCGGCAGTTGGCCTCTTCAAAGGTCACGGTATCAATCAGTTCGGTACGATACCCCGCCCGGCACAGACGCACCCCCAGATCGGCATCCTCGGTAACGTTATGGGCATCCCAGCCCCCCAGATCCTCAAGCACCTGCCGGCGAAAGAACAACGTGGTGCCCCCCAAAGGCACCACCAGCCCGATCCGCGCAATGCCCGGCAGAACGATGCGGAACCAGCTGGAATATTCGATGGTGAAACACCGCGCCAGCCAGTTGGTGCGCGGGTTGTAATAATCAAGAATCCCCTGCAGGCAGACCACATCATCGGGCGCTTGGGCAAAGCGGGCTACGATCTGTTCGATCTGATCCGGGGCCGGGGCATCCTCGGCGTCCCAGACCCCGATAATGTCGCCCTTGCAGAAATCCAGCGCATAGTTCATCGCCCTTGGTTTGGTGGTAAGGCCACCATGGGCCGGCACCTCGATCACCCTGATCCAGCCCGGCAGGTTTGTGCCCGCAAGCGTCTGCCTGGTCAGGGCATCATGTTCTTCCAGTACCAGAACAACATCCAGCAACGCCTTGGGATAGCTTAGTTTTGTCAATCGTCTGATCAATGCCCCGGCAATCTCTGTTTCGCGAAACAGCGGCACCATCACCGATACCTTTGGCAACCGGGTGTTTACCAATTCCCGCCCCGGGGGCGTCAGCAACGGTGGCGGGGGGGCACGCGGCGCGCTCAGGCGGTTATGAGCCAAAAGATGCGCCACAGCCCCGATCAGTTTCAGCACAAGAAACAGGGTCAGCGTAAAGACCGCCATCAGGCACAATATCGCGATGCTGTGGATCGGGGCAACAAGGACGACAGCAAACATTACCAGCAGCGCCGCCGCCAAAACCACGGGCCTGCGTGGCTGCCAGGTGCGGCAACTGAAACGCGCGGCGACGCGGGTTCCTGCGGCCTCGGCCAGTGGTCCGGCGAAACGGTGCGCGATGGCTGCCATTATGGCCGCCTCGGGGGCCAGCACCGGCAGCACCTTTGGGCAATCACCATCCAGCCCGGCGCGTATCTGCCAGAACAGATCGGGCCGGGCCGTGGCAATCAGCACAGAACCGTCCTGGCGTTTCCATGGAATTACACGATGCTTTAACCAGAAACGGCTGGGCCGAAGGGACGCCAGCGCCGGATCGGGTGGTTGGTGCGCCAGATCAACCAGCGCCAATTCGTGCTGATACGCCAGCGCCGCCATGATGTCGTCCACACTGGCCCAGCCCTCGGCCACCAGAATCTCGCCAATCGGGGCATCCAGGCGCATTTGCATCTGCAAGGCCCGCATCAGTTGATCCGGCCTGATCACCCCGGACTCGACCAGATGCCGCCCCAATGGATGGTGATCGACCAGCGGCACAGAGACGGGGCTGCCGGTCAGGCCAAGACCACGGCGCACGCGGGAAACACGGGACACAGACGCCAAAAATCGCACGCTCTGATCGCTCATCAATCTATCCGGAAAATCCAAACACCGGATCAGAATTGCGGATGCGAGGTTAACGCCCGATTAATATGTGGTTAACAAAGGGGAATAAAGGCAGCCTGCCCTTCAGGTGGGTTTTCAGGCCGGTTTGCGGGCGGCCATGGCAGCGGCAAAGCGTTCAAACAGATAGAAACTGTCTTGTGGTCCGGGGCTTGCCTCGGGGTGATGCTGAACCGACCAGACCGGGCGATCAACCATCCGGATACCACAGTTCGACCCGTCAAACAGCGACTGATGGGTTTCAACCACCCCTTCGGGCAGGGTCTGGGCATCCACGGCAAACCCGTGGTTCATCGAGGTGATTTCAACCTTGCCGGTATCCAGATCCTTGACCGGGTGGTTGGCCCCGTGATGGCCGTGGTTCATCTTGACCGTGCGCCCGCCCAGCGCCAGCGCCAGCATCTGATGGCCAAGGCAGATACCAAAGACCGGCAGGCTGGCATCCTCAAGGATTTCGCGGATCATCGGCACGGCGTAGGTGCCGGTCGCCGCCGGATCGCCGGGACCGTTGGACAGGAACACGCCGTCTGGTTCATGCGCCAGTACCTCGGCCGCAGTCGCAGAGGCCGGCAATACCGTCACATCGCAACCGGCAGAGGCCAGGCAGCGCAGGATATTACGCTTGGCCCCGTAATCCACCGCCACCACCTTGAATTTCGCCGCTTTCTGGCGTGAATACCCATCCGGCCAGGCCCAGCGCATTTCATCCCAGCGATAGGACTGGGCACAGGTTACCTCGCGCGCGAGGTCCATGCCTTCCAATCCGGGCCATGCACGGGCCGCAGCCACCAGCGCCTCGATGTCAAAATTGCCTTCGGGATCATGCGCCAGCGCCACATGCGGGGCCCCCTGCTGGCGGATTGCCCGGGTCAGACGGCGGGTGTCGATGCCACCAATGGCAATCCGCCCGCGCGCCTTCAGCCATGCCTTTAATGTTTCACTACTGCGCCAGCTGCTTGGCCCGGTCGGGTCCCACTTGACCACCATGCCTGACGCAACCGGCGCGGCGGTTTCGTCATCATCCGGGTTCACGCCAACGTTGCCGATATGGGGAAAGGTAAAGGTCACGATCTGCCCGGCATAAGACGGGTCCGTCATGATTTCCTGATAACCGGTCATCGCGGTGTTGAAACACAGTTCGGCCACCACCTGGCCGGTGGCCCCGAAACCAGTGCCGTAAAACACCGTCCCATCGGCCAGTGCCAGACATGCGGTAGGCTGCTGTGGGGCGAAACGGGCCATGACGCGACTCTCCTTTGGGGGACAAATTTACGGATACCTAAGGGTAAGCCGCGGCAGGGTCAAGCCCGCCTGTTTTTGGTCATATTGAGTATTTTCAATGACTTAGCATATAATATCCCCTGTTGTGCCAGCCTTAATCATTCGGTAATGTCGGGGCTTTCAGTATCCATGGGGATGGACAAAGCAAGATGGACATGCGCACCCGGGTCAATGAGGCCCTGAAACAGGCGATGAAGGACAAGGCGGTCGCCCGTCTGTCAACTTTGCGCCTGATAAACGCGGCAATCAAAGACAAGGAAATCGCGGCACGCGGAACCGGGCGCGACGAAAGCGTCAGTGACGCCGATATTCTGGCAATCATGAGCCGGATGACCAAACAGCGTCAGGAAAGTGCCCGCGCCTACGAAGAGGGCAGTCGCCTGGATCTGGCCGAGCGGGAACTCGAAGAGATTACCGTGATCGAGGAATTTCTGCCCCGTCAGCTGGACAGCGACGAAGTGGCCGTGGCAATCCGCAAGGCGGTCGAGACCACCGGGGCCGGGTCAATCCGCGACATGGGCAAGGTGATGGGTGTTCTCAAGGGCAAATACACCGGGCAGATGGATTTCGGCAAGGTCGGCCCGATGGTCAAGGACCAACTGTGCGCGGCAAGCGGCGACTGCTGACAACACCGCCCCGCCTGACCACCGCCCCCCGGCCCTGACCACCGCCCGGCCTGACCACACCGGCGGCGACCTACCTGACAGCCTGCCACAACCTTATTGCCTGGGCCGTTTCGGCCACGTCATGCACCCTTAGGACCTGCACCCCCTGGGCCAGGGCCGCAAGCGCCACGGCGATGGACCCCGGCGCGCGGGTCGCGGCGTTCGGGGCCTTGCCGATGGCCCCGACAAACCCCTTGCGCGACGCGCCCAGCAGGATGGCACAGCCAAGCCCGTGAAATACCGAGATATTGCGCAACAGGACCAGATTATGATCGTGGGTTTTGCCAAACCCGATGCCCGGATCGGCCAGTATCCGGCTGCGCGCGATCCCTATGCGTTCCAGCGCCACGATCCGGGCCTCAAGGAAATCATACACATCCAGCACCACGTCATCATAGACCGGATCATCCTGCATCGTCGCCGGATCGCCCTTTGAATGCATCACACAGACCGGCACGCCGGATTTTGCGCACAACGGTGCCAGCGCGCTGTCATGGGTAAAACCGGACACGTCATTGACCAACCCCGCCCCCGCCGCCAGTGCCGCGCTTGCCACACCCGCCTTGCGCGTGTCGATCGATACCAGCACATTATCCGCCCGGTGCAGGGCGGCAATAACCGGGGCCATTCGGCTGATTTCCTGATCCTGCGGGACCGGCGTGGCACCGGGGCGGGTGGATTCACCGCCAACATCGATAATCGCGACCCCTGCCCCGATCATCCCACGGGCCGTTTCCAGCGCCGCATCGGGCGTGACGTTCAGCCCACCGTCAGAAAAGCTGTCGGGGGTGACGTTCAGGATGCCCATGATCTGCGGCTGTGTCATATCCAGCCCCGCCAGGGGCGGGCGTGAGCGGCACAAACGCGACAGCGTGGCATGCGGGATGTCAGCGGCCATAATAATCCGCGCGGGGGCATCGCGGCTCAGTACCTCTGCATGGGTAAACCACAGCCCGCCCCCGGCCAATGTCTGTGCCCCCTCGGGGCGCGCCGGGCCGTGCTGAACCAGTGGCCGGTAATACGTCACAGGCGGGCCTGGGTCACCGGCACCGCACGCAACGGCACATCAGACCCAACCGGAAGGTCGGCCCCGATCACCATCATTTCGCCCGCCGCAAAGGTGGCGGCAAACCACGCGGCCAGCGCCACCGCATCACGGGGGTGCGCGCCAAACACATCCACCAGCCCACCCGCCGGGCCATCAACCGCGTCCAGCACAATTTTAGAGGGGGCCCAGACAGAAATCTGACCGTTTTTCATGGCCCAGTCCAGTTCGGTCCGTGTGCTGACCACAACACAGCGATTGTCACGTGCCGCCAGGGCCCAGGCGTTCTGTTCGATGGCCAACAGGTTAACCCGGCGCTGGGTCATGGCATGGCCGGTCTGTGGCGCGGCCACGTCCGGCGCGCCGACACACAGGATCAGGGGCCGCATCCGGGCCGCCATCTGGTCAATCCAACCCACCAGATTATCCGATTCGATGGCCGCATTGGACAGATACATCAGGCGCGGGTGCGGGCGGTCCCCATCCTGCTTATCGTGGGGGTCATCGTCAGTTGCGCGCACAATCTCGACCCCCAGCGCACCGGGCCCGCGATCCAGCTTTTCGATCCGCACAAAGGCGCGGACCGCCTGTGGTTCGGTCAGAATACGTGTCGCCACCCGCTCGGCCAGGGTTTCCAGCAGGTTCAGCCGCTGTTCGGCCAGCGCGTGGGCGATTGCCTCGGTTACGCGGTCATAGCTAAGGATGCGGTCCACATCATCGTCAACCGGGCCGGTCAGCGGTTGCACCTCGACCACCACGTTGAAACAAATGCGCTGGGTCGTGCCGCGTTCGGCCTGAAAGGCCCCGATTTCGACCTCGACCACATGATCGCGCAGCGATATGCGGTCCAGCGGCCCGCGCGATGCGGTGGCGGCGGCCCTTTCGGACGGATGGGCAAAGGCAAGGTGGATTTCAGAACTCATCTGTCGGTCCTTTTTGGGCCGGCCGGTCGGCGGCCGCAGTTTGGGCCGGCCGGTCGGCGGCAACAGTCCGGGACGCACATATGCGCCGCGTCAGGACTGATAGCAGGCCCACCAGCGCCACACCAGCGTTTCAAAGCGACCAAATCGCGCGACGGATCAACCCTGCCAGCAGGGCCGAACGCAATTGTTAACGCTATTGCTTTTGTGCCGTGCGGTAATTGTGGCGGTAAAACAGATGAACACCGATCCGGGCCGTCTTTTTATAGGTATTGGCCCAGGCCGGATGCACAGCAGAGGTATGATAATGGGTGGCCCCTTCGGTCAGACCGCCCGTCCCCTCGGCCCCGTCAAGCATTGCGCGGGCCACCTTGGACACGCGCGCATAGGCCTGATGTTCGGCGATGATGTCCTTATACCCATCGCAGGTATAGGTGAACTGGCACTGGTATTTACGCCCCGTGCCCTGTTTGATCACCCCGCATAATGTGCCCGGAAAGCGGGCGCTCTCGACCCGGTTCATGATGACCTCGGCCACTGCAAACTGGCCTTTCACGGTCTCTCCCCTGGCCTCGAAATACAGCGCCTCGGACAGGCAGCGCCATTGTTCATCCCCCACGGCAGCAGGCTGAGAATCGACCCAACTGCGGCTAAAGCTGACCTTGACCGGCACAGGTTTCGACACAAGCCCCACCTTGGTCAACACAGAGTTGATATAGCGCCCAGTTGAATCTGAACTGGCCTGGTTCGCATCAATCACCAGCAAGGCCCCATCGCGCCCCGTATCGGCGCGCCCCATATCGGCACTAACGCCAAACGGGGCCACAGCGGTCAGTAAGACCGCAAAAACAATCCAAAAATATTTCATCGTCCCCCCACCCAACGCACCCCGCGCTGGTGTCCGTAAATGCGGACCCAGAGACCAAACTATCCCAAATTGGCGCAAACGTCCAGTTTTAGACAAATTGCGAACAGATTCCTGACTTATTTTCAGCCGGTTACCGTTTACTTCAAGTCAGGCGCACTAGGTTCACACCACAATATATTGACAAAGACAGGTTTTCAGTCGCCGATCTTGTGGCCAATTGCCAATTGTGCCGCCGCCAACCGTGCCACCGGCACCCGGAAGGGTGAGCAGGACACATAGTCAAACCCGGCATCCCGGCAAAAGGCGATTGATTCGGGATT
>DAOUPC010000210.1 GCA_030626365.1 Paracoccaceae bacterium | reverse complement strand
TGTTGCAGGCCCCAATGGCGCTGGTGACGGTCTGGACGCACCCTGATACCAAGCGAGCGCTGTTTGACGCGGGCAAGTTGACCGTGACGCTGATGTTCGTGATCGCCAATGCGCTGATCCTGAAACATGTGCTGACCGAAGAACAGATACCGCAGAGCATTGCCAATGTCATGCTGTCGGCGGGTTTTGGCCCGGTGGTGTTCCTGATCATGGTCAACGTGATCCTGCTGATCGGTGGGCAGTTCATGGAACCGTCAGGGTTGCTGGTGATCGTTGCGCCACTGGTGTTTCCGATTGCCATCGAACTGGGCATTGATCCCATTCACCTAGGGATCATCATGGTGGTCAACATGGAAATCGGGATGATAACGCCGCCCGTCGGGCTGAACCTGTTTGTCACGTCCGGCGTGGCGGGGATGCCGATGATGGCGGTGGTGCGTGCCGCGCTGCCGTTCCTGGCGGTATTGTTCGTGTTCCTGATTATGGTGACCTATATTCCATGGCTTAGCACGATGATCCCGAATGCGCTGATGGGCCCCGAGATAATCACCAAATAGCGTCTAACGGCGGGCGAGGCGTACCAGAAAGGTGCGCTTTGCCCGCTGATTTTGGCAAGGATAGGGGTGTCAGCTCGCGCCCAATAGGGCCGCGATGATCGGTGAAAAATCCGCCACGCCCAAAGAGGCCCCGCCGACCAGCGCGCCATCGACGTTTGGCACGGCAAAGATTTCCGCCGCATTGCCCGGTTTGACCGACCCGCCGTAAAGCAGGCGGAACGACTGACCGTTTTGTGCGCCAAAGCGGTCTTTCAACCGGGCGCGAATGAAATCATGCACCTCGCCGATTTGCGCCAGCGTGGGCACCTTGCCGGTGCCAATGGCCCAGATCGGTTCATAGGCAATGACCACGGTTTTCCCCGTCACGCCATCCGGCACGGACGCAGACAACTGGGCCCCGATAACGTCCAGCGTATTGCCGGCCTCGCGCTGTGCCAGGCTTTCGCCCAGGCAGACGATGACCTGCAATCCTGCCTCAAGGGCGGTGGTGGTTTTGGTGCGCACATCCGCGTCCTGTTCGCCGTGATCGGCGCGCCGTTCGGAATGCCCGGTGATGACGTATCGCGCCCCCGCATCCACCAGCATCGCGGCACTTGTGTCGCCGGTATGCGCGCCTGTGGTCCGGGGGTGGCAATCTTGTCCGCCGATGGTGATGGCACTGCCTTGCAGGGTGGTGGCGGCGCGGTGGATCAGCGGGGCAGGCGGGCAGATCAGGATTTCACAGCCCGGATCACTATGCGCCCCGGCCAGGTCTTTCAGCATGGCCAGGTCATCGCCCGTGCCGTTCATCTTCCAGTTTCCAGCTGCCAGTTTGCGCCGCATGTGCAGGTTCCTTTGTCGGGGTTCAGGTATGATGGTCAGTCCAGCGCATCCAGTGCCTGTCTGGCCCAGTCGCTTGCGATTTCGGGGTCATCCAGTGCTGTGTCGGGCAGGGTCCAGTAGCCCATTACCTTGCCGCTTTCAGCGCCGAACTGACGTGCCCCCACCGTGGCAAGATGTTCGGCCATCGGCCCCTTGGCCTTGAGGTAAGGCGTGGCCTCGCTGTCGAGAATGGCGAATATCCGGCCATCCGCATAAATCGAAAGCCCGCCCATCATTTTACGCGAAGTGATGTCGCCCAGGGGCGCAAACAGGTCGTGTGCGAATGCAATGTCAGCGTCAGAGACGCTCACGGTTCGGCGTGCAGGCTGTCGTCAAACTTGATCGATTCGCCACAGCCGCACGCCTCTGAGACGTTGGGATTCTTGAACTTGAACCCCGCCTCAAGCAGGCTGACCTCGTAATCGATTTCGGTGCCAAACAGGAACATCTGCGCCATGGGCGCGATCAGCACCCGCGCGCCATCCTGTTCAACCACCTCGTCATTCGGGTCGGGGGCGGTGACGAAATCCATGGTATATTCCATGCCGGCACAGCCGCCCTTTTTGACACCGATACGCAGGCCCGAATGACCATCCCTGGTCATAAGCCTGACGATCTGCGCAGCCGCTTTTGGCGTCAGGCTGACTGCGTTCTTGCCGGGAATACCAAACATTCGGATGTCTCCTTGCCAGTTCTCGGGGTCAATTCTAGGGGCCAGTACTTATGGGCCAGCGCCTTGTGGGGCCTGCCTACATGAAACCCAGTTCAAGACGGGCCTCGTCGGACATCATTTCCATGCCCCAGGGCGGCTCCCAGATCAGTTCAACGTCAACCGTTTTGACGCCGGGAACGGGTTCGATCGCATCGGCCAGCCAGCCGGGCATTTCACCAGCTACCGGACAGCCGGGCGCGGTCAGGGACATCAGGATCTTGACCTCGTTGTGGTCATTGATGTCGATGGTATAGATCAGGCCCAGTTCGTATATATTAACCGGAATTTCCGGGTCATACACGCTGCGGCACGCCTCGACCACCTGGTCGTAAAGCGCATGATCAGTGGACGATGGCGCAATCAGTGGCGCGCCTTCAAATGGTTCGGTGGCGTGGGTCATTTGGGCCTCTTTGTCTTACCTGAGTGATTATATAGGGATTATATCCGCGCCCGTCCAGAGGCTGGAGGCAACTGCGTCAAAAGGGACTTTTTACGCAGATGTCGCAGATGCCGCACAGATGCCAATGCCCGTGATTATCTGTCGTTGATATCGCCTTCGAACCGTTTGACCTGCCCTTTGGGCATCGCAAAGAACCGGCGCAGGGCCAGCCACGCCACAAGGGACAGCCCGGCAAACAGCAACAACAGCACCGGCAGGCCCAGAACCAGCCCGGTGTTCAGCAGGATCAGCGATACCGCCAGCGCACCGATGGCAAAGCCCAGAAAGACAAAGCCGGGGGCCAGCACCTCAAGGATGGCCATCACCAGGGCGGCGGCCATCCATACCCACCAAAGCGTGTGGAAGGTCATTACGACCCGCCCTTCAGCATTTTGAACGCGTTACCAAAGGCCTGCACCGCATCTGCGGGCAGGATGATGGTCTGTTTGCCGTCCCCGTTGCCAAGGGCTGCCAGCGCCTCGACCTGTTTCAGGGCGACCTGATATTGCGCGGCCTCGATGCCGTTTTCCTTGATCGCCTTGGCGACGACTTCGGTTGCATAGGCCTCGGCATCGGCCTGAATGCGGCGTGCCTTGGCGGTTTGCTCGGCTGCGTAAAGTTCGGCGTCGGCGGCCAGTTCGACACTGCGGCGTGTGCCTTCGGCTTCGGTTACCTGGGCGCGCCGTGCCCGTTCGGCGTTCAGCTGTTGCAGCATCGCGTCGCGGGTCGCCTGATCAAGGTTCACGTCCAGAATTTCGGTGCGGGTGACTTCGATACCCCAATCATCGACCGAATTCTCGACCGCCCGTTTGATGGTGCCGATCAGCTGGTCACGGTTGGATTGCACTTCGTCCAGATCCATCTTGCCGATCTCGGCGCGCACGATACCAGCGACAGTGGTTGAGATGGCCGCGTCCACGTCGCGGATGCGATAAACGGTCTTTTCCGGCTCGATGATGCGGTAAAACACAGAGGTTTCGACCTGCACCAGTACGTTGTCCTTGGTGATCGCGTCCTGTTGGGCGCTAGGCAGTTGGCGTTCAAGGATCGAAATTTTATGTGCCACTGCGTCCAGAAACGGGATGACAAAGTTGATGCCAGGCCCCAGCACCGAATGCAGCCGCCCAAAGCGTTCGACCACGTATTTTTCCGACTGCGGCACGATGCGGATACCTTTGAGGATGACAACAATAAGGAAGATCGCGCCAAGAATGTAGATCGCGCTTTCGGACAGGATACTCAATATCTGGTCTTCGCTCATGCAAATAACCTCCGGTTGATGATTGAATTGTGTGCAATGGCACGCATTTGGGGGTGAAATAGGCTGATTTCAAGCCTGATTTCAAGTTGGGCGGCGGGGTGTTGTGGTAAGTGTGTCAAACTTGGGCGTGACTTGCAAATAGGGGCGTGATCGGGCAAGTGCCGGGACTTAGCAACGAAAGCCACGCCATGACCCGCCCTGTTTCCTTTGATCTGAATGCCACCGACGGCAAGGCCCGCACCGGGGTGATTCACACCACGCGTGGGGACATTCGCACGCCGGCCTTCATGCCGGTCGGCACGGCGGCCACGGTCAAGGCGATGCTGCCCGAAAGTGTGGCCGCCACGGGGGCAGACATCCTGCTGGGCAATACCTATCATCTGATGCTGCGCCCCACGGCGGAACGCATCGACCGGTTGGGTGGATTGCACCGGTTCATGAACTGGGACCGGCCCATCCTGACGGATTCGGGCGGGTTTCAGGTGATGAGCCTGTCCGGCCTGCGCAAGCTGACCGAACAGGGGGTTACGTTCAAATCCCACATTGACGGGTCGCGTCACGAGATCACCCCGGAACGATCGATGGAAATTCAGGCGCTTCTGGGCAGTGACATTGTCATGTGTTTTGACGAATGCACCCCGTTCCCGGCGACCGAGTCGCAGGCGCTTGAGTCCATGCGCCTGTCAATGCGGTGGGCACAGCGGTCGCGCGATGCGTTCGGCGACCGGCCGGGCCATGCGCTGTTCGGTATCCAGCAAGGCAGCATTTTCCCCGATCAGCGCGCCGAAAGCGCCGAAAAGCTGACCGAGATCGGGTTTGATGGCTATGCGGTGGGTGGCCTTGCCGTGGGCGAGGGGCAGTCGGCCATGTTTGAGGTGCTGGATTATGCGCCGGACATGCTACCGGCTGACAGGCCGCGCTATCTGATGGGGGTGGGCAAGCCGGACGATATTGTCGGGGCCGTCGCGCGCGGGATCGACATGATGGATTGCGTGTTGCCGTCGCGCTCGGGGCGTACCGGGCAGGTGTTTACCCGGCGCGGGGTGATCAATATCAAAAACGCCCGCCACGCCGATGACCCGCGCCCGCTGGACGAGGATTGCACATGCCCGGCCTGCCGGTCCTATTCACGCGCTTATCTGCATCACGTGTTCCGGGCGCAGGAAATGATCAGCGGCATGTTGTTGACCTGGCATAACCTGCATTACTATCAGGAACTTATGCAGGGGATGCGGG
>DAOUPC010000192.1 GCA_030626365.1 Paracoccaceae bacterium | reverse complement strand
ATTTTGCTGGTGGCTGCACTGGTGACGCCACCTGATGTGACGACCCAGTTGATCCTGTTTGTCGTGGTCTATGGTCTGTACGAGATTTCGATCTTTCTGGTGGCTTATGTCGAACGTCAAAAAGACGTGGCAGCCCGCAAGGAAGGCATTATCGGCGAAGATGAGAGCCTGTTTGATATCGACGACGACGACGAAGACGACGGCGATGACGGGACCGATGACGACCCGATGATGAAAGAGTTCTATGAGGACGATGATGGGGATGACTCTAAGTGAGTGATCCCGCCGAGAGGATAGCAGCGGCGCTGGAGCGGATGTCTCCGGTGCCCCTGCCTGCCCCGGATTTCAGTGCGGCAACCGCCTTTGTCTGGCATATCGAACCGGACCGTCTGGAACCGGTGGCGCGGGTGGCGCGGGTTGATCTGGACCTGCTGGTGGGCATTGATCGCGCACGTGACACGTTGCTGGACAACACCCGCCGTTTTGCCGCTGGTTATACGGCCAACAATGCCTTGCTGTGGGGCGCGCGGGGCATGGGGAAATCCAGCCTGGTCAAGGCGGTCCATGCGGCCGTTCAGGCGGAACATCCGGATCTGACGTTGATTGAATTGCAACGTGATGATCTGCCCAGCGTGGGCCGGTTGCTGAACCATCTGCGCGGGGTGACACAACAGTTTGTGCTGTTTTGCGATGACCTGTCCTTTTCCCACGACGATCAGCATTACAAAAGCCTAAAGGCGGTTCTGGATGGCGGGATAGAGGGGCGCCCGGCCAATGTGGTGATGTATGCCACATCCAACCGCCGCCACCTGATGGCGCGTGACATGATCGAAAACGAGCAATCCAGCGCCATCAACCCGTCCGAGGCGGTCGAAGAAAAAGTGTCGCTTAGTGACCGGTTCGGGCTGTGGCTGGGGTTTCATCCCTGTGATCAGGATGAATTTCTGGCGATGATTGATCGCTATTGCGCCGCTTATGGCGTCACGGTTGCCCCGGATACCCTGAGGCGCGAGGCGATTGAATGGCAGGCCACGCGCGGCGCGCGTTCGGGCCGGGTTGCCTGGCAGTTCTTTGTCGACCTGGCGGGGCGGCACGGGGTGAAGGTGGGCTAGCCGGTTAATTGCCGAATGCAAACCATCCAACACATCCTGCCCTTCGTGGGCATCCGCGCATAGGCCAGTTGTTATTTCAGATAGGGCATGGGGTCGACGCTGTCGAAACCGTTGCGAACCTCAAAATGCACATAGGCATTGTCGCCACTGCGCAATTGCGCCAGCTTTTGACCGCGCTTGACCTTGGCCCCCTTTTTCACGGTGATCTTGTCGACATTGGCATAGACCGTCAGCAGGTTGTCGGCATGGCGCAGCACGATGATCGGCACCCCGTCAGCATCCTGGGTAATCGCCGCAACGGACCCTGATGTGGCCGCCGTCACAGGCATGCCCGGCGCGGCGGCTATATCAATGCCTTCATTGCGCCCTTTCTTGTAGACGCGCACGATCTTGCCCTGCACTGGCAGCGCCATTTTTGCGCTGCTGGCCTGCGAAGGCTGCCCCACCGACACCTTGGGTGGTTCGGGCGGGGTTGGGTCGATCTTTTCATCCGGCAGCGCCATTGTGGCGCTGGGCGGGGTTGGGGTTGGTGATCCGCTTCCCGGCTGGCTGACCGGTGCCGGGGTGGCAGACCGGGGCGCGGCGGCCCCTGTTATGGGTATCAGCAGGTACTGTCCCTCGCGAATGGCAAAATCTGATCCCATCCCATTCCATTCGGCCAGCGATTTTACCGGCACCTTGTAAAGCCGCGATATGGTATAGGCGGTTTCGCCCCGCTTTACCTTGTGGCGCACAGGTTCGGGGTTGGCGGGTGGTTTCGGCTTTTGCTTGGGGGCCAGTTCGGTGGTCTGGACGGGTGTCGTGCTGGGCGCGTTATCAATCGCGGCCCCGGCCAGGGCTTCGATATCAAGCGATCCGGATTTCCCGGTGGGTTCCGCCACCCTGCGCGGCAGGGCCATGACCTCGCCCTCATTCAACTTGTCGTCCGGGACCACGCCGTTGTAGCGGGCCAGTTCACTGGCGGGCAAACCAACGCGTGCGGCGACATCTGCGGCGGTATCACCACGCCGTGCAATGGCGACCTGATAATTGGGATAGGAAATAACCCCGCGTGCGTCCGGTTTGGGCCGCTCGGTGGTGATTGATCTGGCGGCCCCGGCGGTGCTGAAGGCACCGATGTTGCCACGCAGGTCAAAGTCAAGTTGTTCGTCACAGGCCGCCAACAGCGCCAGTGCGGCCACACCGGCCATCAGGCGGGGCATGTAACAGGGCAGGGAAATCGGTTTAAAAGAAATCATCTCGTTATCCTCAAATCGCACCCCTGTTTGCCGGGGATTGCACTGTGCCATCGCGCTAGCCGTCCTTGCCCAGCCCCTCCAGAAGTGGAACAAACCGGACTGGCCGTATTTCGTCATACTCATAACCCGCCTCGCTGCGGCGCACCCGGATCAGGGTTTGTACCGCATCGGACTGGCCCACGGGCACAACCATGATACCGCCGATTTTCAATTGCGCCAAGAGCGGCCCCGGAGGGTCCTCGGCGGCGGCGGTAACGATGATCCGGTCAAACGGGGCCTGATCCGGTAACCCGTAAGACCCATCAGCCGTCATCGAGGTGATATTGGCCAGCCCCATTTCGTCGAAAACCACGCGTGCCTCGCGGATCAGCCTCTGGTGACGCTCGACCGTATAGACCCGGCGCGCCAGCTTGCTGAGGATCGCCGCCTGATAGCCGGACCCGGTGCCCACCTCAAGAACCTTGTCGCGGGGGTTGACCTGCAGGGCCTGCGTCATGATCCCCACAACCGATGGCTGGCTGATGGTTTGCCCGCAGGCAATTGGCAGCGGCATGTCCTCATAGGCGCGATCGGCAAATATCCCACGGACAAACGGGCCGCGATCAACCTCTTCCATCGCGCTCAGCACTTTGGTGTCGGTGACCCCCTTTGATCGCAGCGCAAAAAGGAACTGCATCTTGGTTTCGGGTGGGGGGCCGTTCATTCGATGACCTTAAGCGCGTCCAGCGCGTCATAGGCGGTCAGATCGGCGCGCATTGGCGTGACCGACACATAGCCATCAAGATTGACGGCCGCATCGGTGCCGGGGGCGGTCGGCACCTGCTGATTGCCCCCCTTGATCCACAAAAACCGCCGCCCCGAAGGCGAACTATGCGGTTCAACCCCAAACCTTGTACCGTGCCGATACCCCTGTTTTGCCACCTTTACGCCCTTCACCTTGGCCCCCGGAACGGGCGGAAAGTTCACGTTGTAAAACAGCCGGTAATCCTGCCCCCCATCGGGGCTGGCCCCCAGAATGGCGCGGATCACCCCGGCACCGTGTTGGGTGGCGGCCTCGAACGGATTGTCCAGCTTTAGGTTTGCGGGGCCGAAATACTGCGACAGGGCAATTGCCGGCAGCCCCTGCAACGCGGCCTCCATCGCCCCGCCCAGTGTGCCGGAATACAGCGCATTCTCGGCCGAATTATTGCCCCGGTTAACGCCGGATAAAACCAGATCGGGGGGGCTATCCTTCAATACATCGTGCAGGCCGGCCATGACGCAATCCGCCGGGCTGCCTTCGGCGGCAAACCGTCGCTCTCCCATTTTGGCGATCATCATCGGATGGGTATAGCTGATGCAATGGGCCACGCCCGATTGCTCAAACGCCGGGGCCACGATCCAGACCTCTCCATCCGGCCCCGCCAGATCATCCGCAATCCCGGCCAGAACCTCCAGCCCGGGCGCGTTGATACCGTCGTCATTCGTCAACAATATACGCATGAAATCCTGCCCCTTTGGCCCTTGATAAAGGCCACGGCATACCTGGGCAAGCGCCCCACCTTCTTCTGTTGAAAAATATCCTCGCCGAAGGCATGGCCCGGCACGGGCCACTCAGACGCTAAGTTCACCCAAAAGGCGGCGTGCCTCGTCCTTTGGCGCGGCCAGTGACGCGCGATCCTCACCCGGAAAGAACCTTGCCCGGGTGCCGGTGGGCATCGGACGTGGTTCAAGCACATGCACCTTTGGGCCGGTCCGCACTGTTTCGGCCTGCCAACTGCGCGCCAGCGCAATCTGTGCTGCCTTCGTGGCCCCGTAAGAACCAAAGAACTTCTGCCCCCCGCGCGGGTCGTCAAAGAATACCGCCTGGCCGTCGTCCCCCAGCAAAGGCGCGACAAACGGGATCAACAATGCGGTGGCGGTGGCGTTGATGGCAACCGATTTGGCCCAGTGCTTGGTATCGATATAGTTGGCCGGGCTAAGCGGAGAGGCATGGATGGCCGTGTGCAGCCACATGTCCAGGCTGCCCCAGCGGTCATAGATACCCCGGCACAAGGTTGCCATAGCGCCGGCGTCGGTGATGTCCATCGGGGCCAGCGTGGCGCTGCCGCCGCTGGCCTGAATGCGGTCATCCAACTCTTCCAGCGCGCCGGTGGTACGGGCCACGGCGATGATGTGGTGGGTGGGCGCAAGGGCCTCGGCCAGGGCGGCACCCAGACCGCGCGAGGCGCCGGTGATCAAAGCAAGTTGTGTCATATGCGCGGTTTGACCTGCCCGCTGGCTGTGGTCAAGACCGGATCAGCTGCCAGGGATATCAATCCGCCCGGTCCGGCCATTTTTCAGCACGATAACCCCTGTCGCATCAATGCCAACGATCTGCCCCCAGCTCAGTTTTTGCCCCGCCTCGACCTGGCGTATTTGCCCGTCCGGCAGACGAACCAGCGCGCGCAGCGCGTCCGTGGGGCCGAATATGCCCAGAAGGTTCAGCGCCGAGCGGTCCAGCACGTTGGAACTTGTGGCCTGAAGTGCCACATTGTCAGGCGTTGCGCCTGCGGGGGTAACATTTGTCATTTGGGGGCTTTCCATGCCGGGGCCATCGGGCGGCCCGCATGTTTCAGGTGGGATTTCGGCTGCTTTCCAGCGCCGGCCTCCTAGCATGGTGCAAATGTTGGCCGAAAGGGCGATATGCGCCTTGCCCGCCGGTTCGGCGGGGATCAGCCGATGCAGTGTTGGGGATCAGTCGATCCAGTGGAAAAGTCAGTGAAAACCGGGCTTATTGCGCCGCTGGTTTCATTTCAAAGCCCTGATCCAGCTTGTCACTGGGAATGACCGGGTATTCACCCGAGAAACAGGCGTCGCAATATTGCGGGCAGGCCGCATCGCGCCCCCCCGATTCGCCCAGTGCCCGGTACAGCCCGTTCATCGAGATGAACCTGAGACTGTCCACCGACAGGTGCTGGCGCATTTGCTCTTCGGTCATGGTCGCCGCCAGCAGCTTGTCGCGCTCGGGCGTATCGACGCCATAAAAGCAGGGCCAGGCGGTTGGCGGGGATGCAATGCGGAAATGCACCTCTTTGGCCCCGGCATCCAGAATCATTTCCTTGATCTTGCGGCTGGTAGTTCCGCGTACAACTGAATCATCGACCAGCACCACCCGTTTGCCACGAATTAGCGCACGGTTAACGTTCAACTTAAGCAGCACACCCATGTTGCGGATCTGCTCGGTCGGTTCGATGAATGTCCGCCCGACGTATTGGTTGCGGATGATTCCCATTGCGTATGGAATGCCGCTTTCCT
>DAOUPC010000188.1 GCA_030626365.1 Paracoccaceae bacterium | reverse complement strand
TGGCTGCCGGATGCGGTCATGGGCGCAAGCAGGTGAGCTTTCTTGCCGACCTTCTGTCCACGGTATTTGAACGACGATACCGCGCGGCCCCCGAACCGGACCGCTCGGGCCGGTCCCTTGCGGAACTGTCCCGCGATTTGCTTGGCAGTTCCGGCGAAGTATCGGGCATGGTGCTGGCCCGTCACATCCTGGACCGCTTTGCGGCAAGTGACAATGATGAAAAACGGGCCTTTTTCAACTTTCTGGCCAGTGACCTGTGCATCAACCCGCAAGCGGTGCGCGATGCCCTGACCGCGTATGAGATTACCCCGGGCAAACCCACCTACCGCGCCTTCATGGGGGCCGCAGAACCAAAGCGTCAGGAACTGGCACGCCGTCTGAATCAGGTGCCAGGGGCCACCGGACAGCTGGTGGAAATGCGCGGTGATCTGTTGCGGCTGGCGCAAAATGATCCGGCACTGGCGGCCCTCGATCTGGATTTCCGGCACTTGTTTTCATCCTGGTTCAACCGTGGCTTTCTGGTGCTGCGCCCAATCAGCTGGGCAAGCCCGGCGGATATTCTGGAAAAGATCATCGCCTACGAGGCGGTACATGCCATTGACAGCTGGGATGACCTGCGCCGGCGCCTGCAACCCGACGACCGGCGCTGTTTCGGGTTCTTTCACCCGGCCATGCCGAATGAACCGCTGATCTTTGTCGAAGTGGCCCTGACCAAGGGCGTACCGGAATCGGTGCAGGCCCTGCTGGCCGATGAACGCGACGCCATTGCCGCCCAAGGGGCCGACACGGCGGTGTTTTATTCCATCTCGAACTGTCAGGCGGGGCTTGCCGGGATTTCGTTTGGCAATTCGCTGATCAAACAGGTGGTTGCCGACCTGTCGCGCGAATTGCCCGAACTTGAGACCTTTGTCACCCTGTCACCAATCCCCGGCCTTAGCCGCTGGCTGGCGAAATCCAACACGCCAATCGCCGACACCCCCGAACGTCAGCGTCAGCAGGCGGCGCAGTACCTGCTGAACGCCAAACGCCCCGATGGCAGCCCCTATGACCCGGTTGCCCGGTTCCATCTGGGCAATGGCGCGCTGATCCATGCGGTACACGCCAACGCCGATGTGTCGGCCAATGGCATCGCCCAATCCGGCGGTGTAATGGTCAATTACCTTTACGACCTGTCACTGATATCACCGAACCACGAACGCTTTGCCGCAGCACAAGAAGTTGCCGCATCACCCGAAGTGACCACCCTGGGCGCGGCCGCCACGCCCCGGAACGCATAAGGACCACCACCATGGCCAACCCCCTTTATGATACGTTGTTTGGTTGTCACGCCGGGCGCGACACGCCGTTTTTGCATCTGGCTGACGGAACCACGATAAGCCATGATGATTTTCTGCGCACCACCGCACAGTTTGCCGGGGCCTTGCGCCACCTTGGGCTGGCCCCCGGCGACCGGCTGGCTGTGCAGATCGCGAAATCGCCGCAGTCGCTGGCGATCTATGCGGCCTGCGTGCAGTCGGGCATCATCTTTCTGCCGCTGAACACCGCCTATACCGCGAATGAGCTTGCCTATTTCATCGACAACAGCGGCGCCCGCCTGCTGGTGTGCGACAGCGCCAGCCAAACCGCCCTGTCACCTGTTGCGCAGGCCACGAAAACAATACTGGTAACACTTGATAGCGATGGCAGCGGCAGCCTGCGGGATCTGGCCGACAACATGCCCGACAGCTTTGACACCGTTGCGCGCACGTCAGATGATCCGGCGGCGTTCCTTTATACATCCGGCACCACGGGGCGTTCCAAGGGCGCGATGCTAAGCCAGGAAAACCTGTTATCCAACGCGCGCACGCTGGTGGAATACTGGCACTTCAGCGATCGTGACGTGCTGCTGCATGCCTTGCCGATCTTTCACACCCACGGGCTGTTTGTTGCCACCAACGTGACGCTGATTGCGGGCGGATCAATGATCTTTCTGCCCAAGTTCGATCTGGATCAGATCATCACCCACCTGCCACAGGCCACGACAATGATGGGCGTGCCGACCTTTTACACCCGCCTTTTGAATGACGCGCGTTTCAGCCGCGAATTGACGCAACATATGCGGCTGTTCATATCCGGCAGCGCGCCCTTGCTGGCCGAAACCCACACCACATTCCACGACCGCACCGGGCATCATATCCTTGAACGATACGGCATGACCGAAACCAACATGAACACCTCGAACCCTTATGACGGCGCGCGGCGTGCGGGGACGGTCGGGTTTCCATTGCCGGGGGTCGAGGTAAAGATCACCGATGCAACCACCGGCGACAGCCTAAGCGACGGCACCATCGGCCAGATCGAAGTGCGCGGGGCGAACGTGTTCAAAGGCTATTGGCAGATGCCCGAGAAAACCCGCGAAGAACTGCGCGAAGACGGGTTTTTCATCACCGGCGATCTGGGGTTGGTCGACGAACATGGCTATCTGCAAATCGTCGGGCGCAACAAGGATCTGATCATCGCGGGGGGCTACAACATTTACCCCAAAGAGATCGAATTGCTGCTGGATGACCAGCCCGGCGTGCTGGAAAGCGCGGTGGTCGGCACGCCGCACCCGGATTTCGGCGAATCCGTTATCGGGTTTCTGGTCGCGGCCCCGGATGCCACGCCGGACCTTGATGCCATTGCCCGGGCGGTCGCGGCATCGCTGGCGCGGTTCAAACATCCCCGCGAACTGATCATATTGGCGGAACTTCCCAGAAACACGATGGGCAAGGTCCAGAAAAATATCCTGCGCGACATGCTGGCTGGCGATAAGTGACTGACCGCAAAGAATGGTTCTTTCTTTGTTAAATACTTGATAGAACCCCCAAAAGATCATCAGGGAGATAAAAATGATCAATATCGTGAAACCACTTGTCACCGCCATTGCACTTACCGGGCTGGCCGCCACTTCGGCCATTGCCGAAACGCGGGTCACCTATAAATCGGCCAAGACAACGTCGTCCTATTACCAGATGGCGGTTCAGATCGCCGAGGCCATGAAGGCCGGATCGAACGGCGATATCATCGTCACCGTCGAAGAAAGCCAGGGCTCGGTTCAGAACGTGATGGAGGTCAAGGCACGCGGCGGGGACTATGTGTTCACCACGCCCCCGGTTCTGGTCAGGCTGGCCAAGGGCGGCAAGGCGATGTTCAAGGACAAGGGTGATCCGGCCTTCGCCGAGATCCGCGCATTGTTCCCGATCCCATCGCTGACCATGCATTTCGTGATGTCCACAGCATCCGGCGTCACCGATTTCGCCGGTCTGGAAGGCAAGACCGTCCTGCTGGGCAAGGGATCGTTCGGCGCGCGCGAAGGGGCCAAGTACCTCAAGCTGTTCGGCCTGGAAGGCAAGGTCACCATTGCCGATGTCGAACTGTCCGGCGCGGTGCCGGCCCTGAAAAACGGTCAGATTGACGGTTTCGTCACCGCCGGTTCATGGCCTGCCCCCAACGTGATCGAAGCTGCCGCCTCTACCGGCGTTGCCGTTCTGTCGCTGTCGGACGAACAGATCAAGACAAGCAAACGCGCGCGTCTGGTCATTCCGGCCGGAACCTATGCCGGTCAGGACACCGACATTGTCACCACCTCCCTGCCGGTTGTGGCCTATACCACCACCAAGATGGACGATGCCACGGCCTATGCGCTGACCAAAACCTACTGGGAAGGCAAGGCCGGCATGGGCGCGGCTGCCGCGTGGTGGAATGGCGTTGATCGCGACCTGATGGCCAACATCAAAGGTCAGATCCACCCCGGTGCGGTAAAATATTACACCGAGGCCGGGTTCACCCTGAGCGACGCACAAAAATAAGCTGAACAACCCTTCAGCGTGATCTGGCCGGGCAGGAAATTGCCCGGCCTGTTTTTTTCGATCTGTTTTTTCGACCTGCTTTCGGGGGGCACCGGTTCACCATGATGATCGCAAAACAACCAGCAACATCGTTGCGTTTTCTCTGGCTGGTTCTGGCCGCCCTGATGGTGGTCTTTCATCTTGGGCTGATCTTTTGGGGTCTGGTGCCCAATCTGGTCAGTCGCCCCCTGCATCTGGCGTTTATCCTGCCTTGGGTGTTTGTGTTCGGGGCCAAGTCACAGGCTGAACTGGCCTCGGGGGTGGCATTGTCGGCCCTTGGGGTTTCAGCGTCGCTCTGGATTGCTGTGAACCACGATATGCTGGGCGACCAGTACGGGTTTCTTGAGGGGGACTTTCAGGTTGGTGTCGCCGTTACCCTGCTGATCTGCGTGATCGAGGCCGCGCGCCGCTCAATCGGCTGGCCTTTGCCAATGGTGGCGGTCACGGCGCTGATCTATGCGCTGTTCGGGTCGGCCATTCCCGGTGAATTCGGCCATTCCGGCACGCCCCTGCGCAGTTTTCTGGGCACGCTGACCATTGCCGAGGGCGGGGTCTGGGGCAGCCTGACGGCGGTGTCGGTCGGGGTCGTTTCAATCTTTGTGATCTTTGGCGCGGTGCTGAACGCGGGCGAAGCGGGACAGGGGTTCATGAATGTTGCCGCCGCCGCCGCCGGGCGCCTTAAGGGGGGCGCGGCCAAGGTGTCGGTAATTTCCTCGGCGCTGTTCGGGTCCATATCTGGGTCGGCCTCGGCCAATGTGGCATCGACCGGGGCGATCACCCTGCCGGCGATGACCAAACTGGGCTATCCCAAACGTCTGGCCGCAGCGGTCGAGGCCGTGGCATCATCCGGCGGACAGATCATGCCGCCGCTTATGGGGGCCGGGGCGTTCGTGATGGTTGAACTGACCGGCGTGCCCTATACCGGCATCATGGCAGCGGCCATATTGCCCGCCATTTTGTATTTCTTTGCTGTCTGGGTGGGCATCAATGCCTATGCCCGCCGCTATGACCTGCGCGGCATCGACAAAAGCGAACAACCATCAACCCGCGATGTGCTGATCACGTCGGCCTTCTTTCTGGTGCCGTTTTCGGTGCTGTTGTGGGGGATGTTCGGGGCCGGGTTTACCCCGCAATACGCCGCCTGCATGGCCATTCTGGCGGGCACGGCCCTGTTGTTTTTCAACCGCGAGGGGCGCTTTGACCGGGATCAGATTGCACGCCGGATATCCTCGGCGTTGCTGAACGCGGCGCGCCAGATTGCCATGATTGCCTCGATCATCTTTTGCGCCTCGATCATCATTGGCGTGTTGTCGATTACCGGGTTGGGGGTGAAAATCACCTCGTTGATATTGTCCGGCTCCGGTGGGTTGCTGTGGCCGTCCCTGTTGCTGACCGCGCTGGCCTGTCTGGTTCTGGGGATGGAGGTGCCAACAACGGCCGCCTATGTCATCTGCGTTTCCGTGGCGGGGCCGGCCCTGATCCAACAGGGGCTGGAACCGTTGCAGGCGCATTTGTTCGTGTTCTGGTTCGCCTTGCTGTCAACCATCACCCCGCCGGTGTGCGGTGCCGTTTTCATTGCTGCGGGCATGATCGGCGAGAACTGGATCAAGGTTGCGCTGACGGCAATGGCGCTGGGGGTGGGGCTGTATGCCATCCCGCTGGGCATGATCGCAAACCCCGACATCCTGAGGGTAAGCGAGGCACCTGTCGCGGCCTTGATTGCCTTTTTCAGAATGGCGCTGGGGCTGGGGGTGCTGAGTTATGGCCTGATTGCCCTGCGGTCCCCCCTGGCAAAATTCATGGTCGGGCTGTCCGGCATGGCAATCATCCTGTCCGGGGTGTTTTTCTGAAATGGGCCTGCGCACGTTATGCGCAGACCCATGCCAATCATCCCCCGGGGGCCAAAAGAAACCGGATGCTTACCGAAAAACCTCGGCCAATGGGACGCCGGACGAACCACTGGGGGCTTTGGTCCCAAGATAGGCCGCCACAGTCGGCGCAACATCAACCGTTTCAACACGCCGAACAACCCGCGCGGGTTCAATCCCCGGCCCGGACACGATGATCGGCACATG
>DAOUPC010000056.1 GCA_030626365.1 Paracoccaceae bacterium | reverse complement strand
GTATTCGCATTCCCGGCATTCGGGCGTGTAAAGCGGGATAACATGGTCGCCGGGTTTCAGGCTGGTCACACCGGGGCCGATTTCAAGCACCACGCCGGCACCTTCGTGGCCAAGGATGGCGGGAAACAGGCCTTCGGGGTCGGCCCCCGACAAGGTGAACTGATCCGTATGGCAGATGCCGGTCGCCTTGATTTCTAACCGAACCTCTCCGGTGCGCGGGGCGCCCAGGTTCACGTCCATGATTTCCAGGGGTTTTCCGGCCTGAACGGCGACGGCGGCACGGGTGCGCATAATTTGTTTCCTCTTGTTGAGCGTTGCCGGCGACCCTGCGGCAAAGGCCCGGTATTTTCAACTCTGTTTTCAGTTCGCTTTCCCGGGGGAGCCTCCGGCGGGGATATTTTGAAACAGAAGAAGGGCAGGTGGTTGGTGGTGGGGGTGTGACTGGACAATGATGTTGCCGGGTTGGTGGCGATGCCCGCTGTGGCCGGTTCAGTGCCCCCGCGGTCCGGGTTCGGGCAACAGGGTTGATTTGGCGCCCGATTGGCGCAACTCTGGGGCATGACCATTCAACCGCCCAGCCCGTTTCCTTCCAACCGGTCTTCCGGGGGGGGATCCCTGTTCAGGTTGCGTTTGACCGGGCTGAGTTGTCTGTCATCCTGTCGTTATATGGCCGCATGGTGTCTGCCGGAGAGTGGCGGGATTACGGGATTTCGTGTTTGCGCGAGGTGGCTGTGTTCGCGGTTTTCCGCCGCACCGCCGAGCATCCGCTGTACCGGATCGAAAAGCGGCCCCGGCTGCGGGGTCGGCAAGGGCAGTATTCGGTCGTTGGTATGGATGGGCAGATCCTGAAACGCGGCGCGGACCTTAGGGCGGTTCTGAGGGTTCTGGAACGCAAGCTGATCCGGGCCGTGAAATAGGGTAATTTTCAGCCGGGTTTTCAGGCAAGGTTGCTTTGGGGGCGCAGGTGGCTGGTTACTTTGCCATCACCGTGTGCCCTGATCCGTTCCAGTGTGGGGCGCAGCGGTTCGTGGCAGACGGCCATGTGAAACGCGGTCGCGTGCAACAGGGTGTCGGGGTCGCTTACCATCGCCACATGCCCTTTCCAGAACAGCAGATCGCCGCGTCGGGGGGCGGTGCCGGGGGGCAGGGGGGGGCCAAAGGCATTCTCTTGCTGGCTGGCGTCACCGGGGCAGGGGTGCCCGCAGGCCAGATAGGCCGCCTGAACAAGGCCGGAACAGTCAATGCCAAACCGGCTGTTTCCGCCCCAAAGATAGGGCGTGCCCAGAAACAGTGCGGCCACATCCAGCGGGTCGCCCGGCCTGGTGGCGAGCGGGGTAATGTGGACACACGGGACGAACCCGTTTGTGGTCTGGGCGAAATCGCCCGCCCGGGACAATACCGAAACCCGGCTGCCAAAGCTTAGCGCCATCTGGTCCGGTGATTTCAGGTCCGGGGCGCTGTAGACATGGGTTGACGGGGCGCTGATCCAGTGGGTTGCCTGCCGGGCTGGCCCAAGGGACGCCGTGGGGACATAACCGGCATAGCCATCCTTGTCTGCCTGAACATGGCACCACCCGCCCATGTCCTGGCGTATCTGCACCCTGTCCCCCAAAAGCAATTGCCGGTCCCGTGGGCCATCCGGTGCGCGCAACAGATCGACGATCGGCATGATGACATGCGCGGGGGTGTTCATAGGTTCACAAGGTCTGGCAGGGCCTCAAGAATGGTACGCGGACCCTGCCCAAGCCCGCCCTTGGGGCGCGCCGGGGCGGCCACCTGTTGCCAGCCATAGATGTCAAAATGCACATAGCGCGATTGCCCGACAAAGCGGCGCAGAAACAGCGCCGCAGTGATCGCCCCGGCAAACCCGCCCGCTGGTGCGTTGTCCAGGTCGGCGATCCCCGGTTCGATCCTGAGTTCGTAGGGTTCGTGGAATGGCATCCGCCAGACCGGGTCCTGGACCCGCGCCGCCGCGCCGCTCAGGGTCAGGGCGGTCGCATCATCATCGGTAAAGAAGGGGGCGATATCCGGGCCAAGGGCCACCCGGGCGGCCCCGGTCAGGGTCGCCATCGATATCACCAGATCGGGGGATTCTTCGTCGGCAAGGGCCAGTGCATCGGCCAGAACCAACCGCCCCTCGGCGTCGGTGTTGTTGACCTCGATGGTCAGCCCCTTGCGTGAGGTCAGCACATCGCCCGGCCGGAATGCGTTACCGGATACCGCATTTTCCACCGCCGGGATCAGCACCCGCAGGCGCACGGGCAGGCCCAGTGCCATGATCATCTGCGCCAGTCCCAGCACGTTGGCCGCGCCGCCCATATCCTTTTTCATCAACCCCATGCTGCTGCCGGGTTTAAGGTTCAGCCCCCCGGTATCGAAACAAACCCCTTTCCCGACCAGCGTTACCATTGGCCCCGATTTGCCCCACCGCATATCGATCAGGCGTGGCGCGCGGTCCGCCACATGCCCGGCGGCCCGGCCTACGGCGTGGATCAGTGGGAAATTCCGGGACAGCAGGTCATCACCGCAAATCACGGTCATTTCAGCGCCATGTTCACTGGCAATCGCGCCGGCGGCAGCCTCCAGGTCGCCCGGCCCCATATCCGCCGCTGGCGTGTTGATCAGATCGCGAATCAGTGCTTCGGCACCGGCAATGATTTCCAGCTTGGCGGCGTCCACACCTTTGGGCGCTATCAGCTGCACATCGGGGGCGTTTTGCTTGGCGTAACGGGCAAAGCGATAGGATGACATCAGCCAGCCAAAACATTCGGTTTCGATCTGTTCGCTGTCGATGCCCGAGACCAGTTCGTAAACGCCCCGGGGCAGCTTTGCCGCCGCGCCAGCCAGATGATACCGCCGTTTCGCCCGCTGATCTGGCGTACCATACCCCACCAGCGCCATCAGGGGGTGCCCGCCCTCTGACGGGACAAGAAGAACCTCGCCCCTGGCCGCTTTGAAATCGTTGGCCTGTACCCAGGTTTTGACCCGGCCCTGCTGTGCATCCAGCCAGGTTTCGAATGCGGGCTGGTCGATAACATGCAGCGCAATCGCCGCTTTGTGGTCTTGAGAGAATGTGGGGGCCATGGTGCTGCTCTCTTGTTTGGAATGTTTCCCCAGATTAGCCTGCACCACGTCACCTGCAAGCCCGTTCAGACCGAAAGGTCCTGCAAATCCCAGACCGCCATCAGGGATCGTTCGCCGATTCGCAACAACCTGAACAGGGTCGCCCCGACGGCGGCAGAATCGCCACTGTCGATGGTGCAGATAACGTCGCCGGCAACCCGTGCCAAAGTGGTCATGCCGATCTGACCTGAAATGGCAATCAGTGACCGGGTGCATTTGCGCAGCCCCTCGGGGTCCTTCAGCCGCCAAAGCCGTTCGCAATGCGCAAGGCGCACGGCCAGTTCCTCGATGGCGCGACAAACGACATCCTCTGCACCGGTCTCGCCCAATTGATGGTACAAACCACCAAGCTGCTCTGGGTCCAGCCGAACAATTTCGTCCTGAACAAGTGTGAATACCACCGCCACCACAATCACCCCAATTTCCCTGCCCCCACGGCATGCGCTACCCTAGCACCACAGAGGTTTGCAAAAGGTTGCGCCCGGGCTGTCTAAATCGCTCGAATTTGGGTAGAATTCAGGTTATTCGTGTGCCCTGAAACGACAAACACGCCAGACAAGAGAACGCCCATGGACTATGCCAAACCTCTCCCCAGTTATCTGGTTCAGCGATATCACGGGTGGAAGGCCACATCGTATAAGGAAAATCAGGGCTGGTATCGCCGGCTGGCCACGGATGGGCAGCGCCCGCGCGCAATGGTGATTTCCTGCTGCGACAGCCGGGTGCATGTGACGTCAATCTTCGGGGCCGATCAGGGAGAGTTCTTTATCCACCGCAATATTGCCAATCTGGTCCCCCCCTACGAGCCAGACGGAGACCACCACGGAACCAGTGCCGCGGTGGAATACGCGGTGTCGATTCTGGGTGTCGTGCATCTGATTGTACTGGGTCATTCGCAATGCGGGGGTATTCAGGGCTGTATCGACATGTGCAAGGGCCAGGCCCCGGAACTTGAGGCGAAGGAGAGCTTTGTCGGGCGCTGGATGGACATCCTGCGGTCGAAATTCGAACAGGTGTCCGACATAGAGGACCGCGACGAACAGGCCAGGCAACTGGAAAAGCATGCGGTCATCACGTCGCTGGAAAACCTGATGACCTTTCCCTTTGTCGCGTCTGCCGTTGCCGATGGATCGCTAAGCTTGCATGGGCTGTGGACCGATATCGGCGAAGGCGGGCTTCAGTGCTATGACCACGCCGCCGAAAAGTTTTTGCAGGTTTAAGGCCGGTTTCCACCCCCCGCAAAGGTCGCGCAGGTCGCACAGAGGTCGCACGGGGAAACCCGGGCGACCTTTGCGTGATTAACCCTTTTTCAGCACCCGCGTGCCCAGTGTTTCGGCGATCTGCACGGCGTTCAGGGCCGCCCCTTTACGCAAATTGTCCGAAACGCACCACAGGTTCAGCCCGTTGTCGATCGTGCTGTCTTGACGGATGCGGCTGATGAACGTGGCATAATCCCCGACACATTCGATCGGCGTGACGTATCCGCCATCCTCTCGTTTGTCGATTACCATGATGCCCGGTGCCTCGCGCAGGATGTCGCGGGCCTCGTCCTCGTCCAGAAACTCTTCGAACTCGATGTTGATCGCCTCGGAATGGCCAACAAACACCGGCACCCGCACACAGGTGGCCGTGACCTTGATCGAGGTGTCGATGATCTTTTTGGTCTCGGCGACCATTTTCCATTCTTCCTTGGTGGTGCCGTCTTCCATGAACACATCGATATGCGGGATCACGTTGAACGCGATCTGCTTGGTGAATTGTCTGGCCGGTTTGTCATCCACCGGGTTGTAGATCGATTTGGTCTGATCCCACAATTCATCGATACCCGCCTTGCCCGCGCCCGAAACGGATTGATAGGTGCTGACCACCACCCGCTTGATCCGCGCGCGGTCATGCAGCGGCTTTAGCGCCACAACCATCTGTGCGGTCGAACAGTTGGGGTTGGCGATGATGTTTTTCTTGGAATAGCCGATGATCGCCTCGGGGTTCACCTCGGGGACAATCAGCGGCACGTCCGGATCATAACGGTAAAGTGAACTGTTATCGATCACCACACAGCCCGCCGCGGCCGCCTTGGGGGCATAAACCTTGGTCGCATCCGATCCAACGGCAAACAGCGCCATGTCCCAGCCGGTAAAGTCGAACGTGTCCAGATCCTGGGTTTTCAACGTTCGTTCGCCAAAGGTCACCTCTGTTCCCAGCGATCTACGCGAGGCCAGTACGGCAATTTCATCTACCGGGAACTGACGTTCATCCAGTATGTTCAGCATTTCGCGGCCCACATTGCCTGTGGCGCCGACGACAACGACGCGGTAACCCATGTTCTTTCTCCAGATATTTGGCCGGTCCTATGACTGGCTGCGATCTCTTATCGCCAATGTGCGACAAGGAAAAGGGGCAGCGTCAATCAATGCTGTCACGGCTGAACAGATAAATCAGTGCCCCCATCAACAGCGATAGCCCGAAAAACAGCAATATGGCCACATAAGGGGCCGCTGCGTCCCCCCCCGCGTACGTCTGGTGTATCCGCCCCGAGGCAAACTGCATCACCCCGACACCGCCAATACCAAACAAATTCATCAGCGTCACACCCCGCCCGACCAGATGGGCCGGGAAAAAGCTGCGTCCATGGGCAATCATCACCGGAAACGAACCGCCAAAGATACCGATCATCGCCATCAGGGCGACCGAAACGAACACATTCAGATCAATCAGCGCGACAAGCGTGAAAATCATCAGGGCGGCGGCAATATTGCCGGTAAACACCACCCATTTGCGGGTTCCCAATATGCGGTCCAGCGGGCCATAGATCAGCGTTCCGGCAATCATCGCCAGCCCCATAACCAACGTGGCCTGACCGATCTGGGCGGTATTCAACCCGAACACATCATTCAGGTAGGGGCCGATCCAAAGACCCCGAAAGGCCCCGGCAGGCGCGTAATTGACAAACATCAGCGGCAGAATGGCCCACATCACCGGCATCTTCAGCAGGCCGAACACCGACCCTTTTTCGTCGCTGGTCACCGCCGCCGGATCACGCACGGTAAAGAACAGCCCAACAGCCACCACGCCAGTCGCCACCGCCAGCCCAACCATCGACGCACGCCAGCCGATCCATTCGGTCGCCAGCGCCAGTGGATAGGACGCCACCAGATTACCAACCGACCCCACGCCCAGCATCAGGGCGGCCAGCGTGGCAAACCGCGCAGGCGGGTATTCGCGCGCGAAAATATAGTAGGACGCCATCAGTACAGGCGAACACCCCACCCCGATCAGCAACATGGCGATGTTGATATGCAGCGATGATGTCGCCATCGCAAACAACAGCGCCCCGCCGCCCCCGCCAATCAGCAACAGCACCGATCCGGTCCGGCGTGGCCCGATCCGGTCCAGCGCCCAACCCACCGGCAGTTGCATCGCGGCAAAGGACAAAAACCAAAGGCTTGACGCAAAGGCCAGGTCATCCGGCCCGGTCCCAAGGTCTTGTTGCAACACACCACTTAGCACGGCCAGAAAGGCGCGGAAAAACTGGCTTAGCACATAGGCCAGGCACAAAAGGATCAGACCGGTTTGCATGTTCTTGTCTTTCGTATCGCGCTTTTGGGGGTATCAGGCGCAAGTGGGGGGCAGGTCAGTTGGTTTGACGGCGACCTAACCCTTCCATTTGGCGACTGTCTTGCGGGCCGCCCCAAGCATCAGCACAACATCAATGCCCACCGCCAGGAATCGCGCGCCGCCCTCCAGGTAAACCGGGGTCTTTTCCCCCAGTGACATGATCCCCGGTGCCTTTCCTGCGGCACCAATCCGCCCAAGGGCATCGCGGATCGTGTCCTGCACCTCTGGCGCGTCCACATTCCCCTTAAACCCCATGTCCGTGGACAGGTCGGACGGGCCGATGAACACGCCATCAACCCCTTCGACGGCCAGAATATCGTCAAGGGCGGCAATGCCTGCGCGGCTTTCGACCTGCACCAGCAGGCAAATCTGTTCGTCCGCTGTGGTCACATAATCACTGATCGAGCCAAACCGCGATGCCCGCGCCGCTGCGGCCCCGACCCCGCGTATGCCCGTTGGCGGATAGGTACAGGCCCGCACCAGTTCACGCGCCTGATCGCCGCTTTCGACCATCGGCACCATGATCGTTTGCGCCCCCACATCCAGCACCTTCTTGATCAGCCATGTCTCGCCAACCGGAACCCGCACCAGAACCTGCGAATCGCTGCCATTCAGCGCACTCAGCTGTGCCCGGATCGAGCGGATATCGTTGGGCGCATGTTCGCTGTCGATCAACACCCAGTCGAACCCGGTTGTGCCAATCATTTCGGCCGCCCCCGCATCGGCAAGGCTTAGCCAGCACCCAAACAGGGTCTTTCCGGCGGCAAGGTCACGTTTGAATGTGTTAATCGGCGCGGGCATGGCGGTTTCCTTCAGGCAAATTCAATATGAACGGTTCCGAACGGGCCATAGTCGGCCTTGATGACGGTTCCGGGCGGGGCCTCGATTGGTCGAATGAACGATCCTGACAGGATGATATCCCCGGATTTGATGCTTTGTCCATAATCGGCCATCCGCCGGGCCAGCCACAGCACCGATGTCACCGGGTCATTCAGAACCCCGGCCCCCAGGCCGGTTTCCTCGACGATGCCGTCACGGCTGACAATGGCCCCGACCCGGCGCAGATCAAAATCGCCCCAGTTGTGGCGCTGATGGCCCAGAACAATCCCCGCATTGGCGGCATTATCCGATATGGTATCGGTGATGATCCGTGCCTGCCCGGTATCGGGATCGGCGCGCAGGATGCGGGTATCAAGGATTTCCAGCGCCGGGGTGACATAATCGGTGGCCCCGATCACATCGTCGCGGGTGCAATCCGCCCCGGCCAGTGGCGATTTCATGACAAAGGCGATTTCGGCCTCGACGCGGGGCTGGATGAACCGCCCGCCGGGCACCGTCGCCCCATCGTCAAACCGCATATCATCCAGCAACACACCGCTGTCAGGCGTTTCGATCTTCAGCGCGTCCTGCATGGCCCGGCTGGTCAGCCCGATTTTCCAGCCGATTGGCACCCGCCCCACCGCCATTTTTCGGGCCACGAACGCGGCCTGCACCGCATAGGCGTCATCCATTGTCATGCCGGGGAACTGGCGCGACAACAGGCCAATCTGCTGGCCGGTTGCCTCGGCCTGAAACAGCGCCTCGCCGGCTTGGCTGACCTCGTTAGGGGTCATTTCAGGGTGCCTCGTCCTGGACCGTATTGCGCAGAATGGCGATGCCCTCTGCCTCGACCTCGATCACGTCGCCGGGCTTTAGGTACTGCGGCGGGTCCAGCCGCGCACCCGCCCCGGTGGGTGTGCCGGTGATGATGATGTCGCCGGGCACCAGCGTGGTAAAGGTTGAAATATAGGCGATCTGATAAGCAATCGGAAACAGCATCCGGCTGGTGCGGTCATCCTGACGCAATGCGCCGTTGACCATTGTCGTCAGACGCACATCGTCCAGTTGCGCGGGCGATGTGAACGGCACCAGCCACGGGCCAATCGCGCCTGACTGATCCCAGTTCTTGCCTTGTGTGACGTTGAATTTCGCGTGCCTGACCCAATCGCGCAACGTGCCTTCGTTGCACATGGTAAGGGCCGCGATATGGCCATAGGCGTCTGCCTGACTGATCCGCCGGCCCTGCTTGCCGATCACGACGGCGATCTCGCCCTCGTAATCCAGTTGCGGGGTTTCCGGGGGCCGGATCAGCGCCTGATCATGCCCGGTGAACGAACGGGGGAACCGGATGAACAGCGACGGGTTTGGCGGGGCATCCTGCCCGTCTTTATATTCGGCGTTGCGGGCCGGAAAGTTGACCCCGACGCAGATAATCTTTTCCGGCGCGGGGATCGGTATGGCATATTGATAGGTGCCGTTGGGGTGGCTTACGGGCCGGTCGCGGGCGGCCATGGCCAGATCATACAGCGCATTGTCGCCGATCACTTCGCGCAGGGTGGGCCAGTTGGGAAAATCCGGCGACAGGGCAATCATGCCTGCATCCGTCACGACCCCGTAAAAGGTTGTTCCATTGGCGGTATAGGTTGCAAATCTGGTCATGTTTCAAGACCCCCGGCGATTTCGGTGATTACATCATGCGCCATCATCACGTCCTTTTCTGTGGTATCGGTCTGACCCACCTGAAACCGGATGGCCAATTTGCCGTCCACCCGTGTCTGGGTCAGGTAAATCCGCCCATCGTCATTTATTGCATCGACCAACCGCTGGTTCAGCCCATCCAGATCATCCACGCCCTCGGGTGCATAGCGGAACGAAAACAGCGACAGGAATGGCGGTGTGACACTCTCGAACCCCGGTGTCGCGGCGATCTTGTCATGCACGCCACCCGACCACGCCACATGATTGCGGATACGATCCCGCAGCGCATCCAGCCCATAGGCCCGGATCAAAAACCACAGCTTCAGCGCCCGAAACCGCCGGCCCAGCGCAATGGACCATTCGGAATAGTTGATGATCCCGTCATGCCCGTGGGTTTTCAGATACTCAGGGCTGATCGCCAGCGTTTTGGTCAGATCCTGCGGAGAGCGCACGAAATGCACCGACCCGTCAAACTGCCCGCCGATCCATTTGTAGGGGTTGAAGACAATCGAATCCGCCCCGTCAATGCCGGCCCACAGATGCCGAAACTCAGGGCAGATCATCGCGTTGCCGGCCCATGCCGCATCCACATGCAGGTACAGGTCGTGTTTGCGCGCCACGGCCACCACGGCGCCAATGTCATCCGTTGCCCCAACCCCGGTGCCACCGACACAGGCAATGATGCCCGCCGGTTGCAACCCGGCAGCAATATCGGCCCTGATCGCCTTGTCGAGCGCGCTTGCGTCCATCGCCCGGCTATCCCCACTGACCGGAATACGCACCAGATTGGCCTCGCCGATGCCGGAAATCCAGATCGCCCGGTCAATCGATGTATGCACCTCGTGCGACGCATAAACCCGCAAGGGGCGCTGCCCAAACAGCCCGTCCTTGTTGCCTTTCCAGTTCAGCGCCCGTTCGCGCATGCTCAGCACCGCGGCCAACGTGGCCCCGCTGGCGCTGTCCTGAATGACGCCGTGAAACCCCTCCGCCAGCCCCATCGCCTGACGCAGCCAGTCCAGCACGCGGGTTTCCAACTCGGTCGCGGCGGGCGATGTCTGCCACAACATGCATTGCGCCGACAGGTTGGCGATCATGTATTCGGCCAGCACCGACGCCGGGGTGGCATTGGTCGGGAAATAGGCAAAGAAACGCGGGTGCTGCCAATGGGTCATGCCGGGCATGATGATGGCTTCAAAGTCACCGAACACGTCCTCCATGTCCTCGGGCAAATCCGGCGGGGTGGCGGGCAGGGCGCTTAGTACCTCGCCCGGCTGGGTCTGCGCGCGCACCGGCCTGTCTCCAATGGTTCGGTGATATTCCTGCGCCCAATCGGCGGCGCGTTTGCCCCAGGGGCCGAATTCAGTCCATTTCATACTGACCCCTTCATGGCTGAACGGGAAAGATCACGTTGACCTGCCCGGTGCCTGAACTTGGGAAATACTCGGTGACGATTTCGCCCTTGCCGGTGTAATTGTCCCAGCCCAGCGCGCCCAGCAACATCACCGTGTCATGCATCGACCCTTCGCCGCTGCAATGGTCGGCATATTCCGGCAGCATCTTGATAAAGGTGGCAATATCGCCGCGCTGCCACATGTCCAGCACATGCAGATCGACCTGCCGGTTGAATTCGGATGAAATGGTAAACGTGCCGTTGTTGGCCTCGTAATCATCATTGGCCCAGATCTTGTGCGACAACGACCCCGACGCCACCAGCAACACCTTGCTGTCGCTTTCCTCGATCGCCTCGCGGATCGCCTCGCCGATCTTGCGCGAGGTTTCGTAAGAATGCACCGTGCACCACGCGGCGACCGACACCACCTTGAAATCTGCCTCGCGCGACATGAACCGCAGGGGCACCAGCGTGCCATACTCCAGCTCAAGACTGTCCAACTGATGCGACAGGGTAAACACGCCCTTGTCGGTTGCCTTTTTGGCAATCAGATCGCCAAGGGCCGGGTTGCCCTGGTAATCATACTCAAGATCCTGGATGAACTGGGGGAACTCGTTCGAGGTAAACAACCCCTTGAACCGGGGATTGGCGTTGATGTGATAACCCGCATTCACCACCCAATGCGTATCCAGAATAACAACCGTATCGGCCCCCAGTTCCTTGGCGCGGCGGGCAATCTCGCGGTGTCCGTCAATGGCGGCCTGACGTTTGCCGTGGATGCGCCCCGGCTGCTCTGACATCAGCATGGTTGGCACGTGGGTGCATTTTGCGGCCAGTACGATCTCTCCCATAGTCTTCTCCTGTCTGGGTTTACGCGCCAAGGCGCGGAATGCTGTGTTGTCCGGTGGCAAAGCCGATG
>DAOUPC010000266.1 GCA_030626365.1 Paracoccaceae bacterium | reverse complement strand
TGGCGCAGATGATGGTCGATGGAGAGGCCGGGATTGACATGGCAAGCCTTGATCCCAAGCGGTATGGCGACTGGATGACCACCGAATTTGCCGCCCGTAAGAACGAAGAATGTTACGAACACGTCTATACCCTGCATCACCCGGACGAAGAGCGCCCGGCTTGTCGCCCGTTGCGCACCGCCCCCGCCTATGACCGGCAAAAGGCGTTGGGGGCGCAGTTCGGCTGGGTCAATGGATGGGAGCGCCCGAATTATTACGGCCCAAAGGACGCACCAGACAGCTTTGACCATGACGCGCGCAGTTTCCGGCGGGGCGGGTGGTGGCAATATGCGCATGACGAGGCATTGGCCATTCGCCAGGGTGTCGGGCTGATCGATGTCACCGCATTTACCAAACATGTGGTCAAAGGGCCGGGTGCCACGCGGTTCCTTGACTGGTTTACGTGCAACAAGTTGCCGCGCATCGGGCGGATCAACCTGACCTATGCACTGACCGGGGCGGGGACCACGCGAACGGAATACACCATCGTGCGGTTGGCCGAAGAGGAATATTATCTGGTCAGCGCCGGAGCCTGGAGCAGCTATGACGCGGATTACCTGCGCAAGGCCGCCGCTGACAAGGCCGGGGAATTTGGCTATATTGAGGTCCAGGACGTGACCACGCAGTGGGGTGTCTATGCCATTGCCGGTCCCAAAAGCCGCGATGTGCTGAACGAACTTGTCAAGGATGGCGACCCCGGCACGGTGCTGTCGAACAAACGGTTCCCGTGGCTGACATGCCGCGATATCGAACTGGGCATGTGCCCGGTGCGGGCCATTCGCGTGGCCTATACCGGAGAGTTGGGGTGGGAGTTGCACCACCCGATGGAGATGCAGAATTACCTGTGGGATCAGTTGATGGTGGCGGGCGAAAAGCACGGTATGCGGCTGGTTGGGGCACGGGCGCAGAACTGGTTGCGGCAAGAAAAATCGTATCGCGCGTTTGGCACCGAACTGGGCCGTGACGCGACCCCGCTTGAGGCGGATCTGCCGCGGTTTGTTGATCTGGGCAAGGAATTTCACGGCAAGGATGCGATGCAGGCCACGGGCATCCGGTCAAAATGTGTGACGCTGTTGATTGACGGGCCGGATGATGCCGACCCCTGGGGGCGCGAGGCGCTGTATCATGGTGGCACGCGGGTGGGGCGGCTGACCTCGGGGGGGTATTCGGTGTTTTTTGGCAAAAGCATCGGGATGGGTTATGTTCCTGCTGACCTTGCTGTGGCGGGAACAAGGCTGAAGGTCAGGATGCAGGGCCGGTTGTGGGATGCGGTTATCACCGAAGACAGCCCGTATGACCCAAAGAACGAGGCGATTCGCAAGGATGGGTGATTAAGAATACAATTCCTGGGGCTGGGCAGATTTGTTTCGAAAGTGGCAACAATAGCTTTCGATCCGGGTGTAAGGGTCGCCGCATAGTCGCCACATGGCCGCCACATATTGGACAATATGTGGCAGCCTGCGGATTCCTCTAGTTATTCATATAGCCATAATGGTGAATGGCGATATTATACGGCTGTATCTTTTATTAGGGGGTTTTTATGAGAAATTTAATCAAGCTGGCCGCAGTTGCGGCTTTTATTATGCCAGTCGGCGGTGCATTTGCCGCGCCGGTTGATTTGACCGGGTGGACTGCCGAGGGTGCTGGAAACTGGAACGTTGACGGCACCAGTACCAGTGTGTTGCAGACGGTGAATGGGGAACCAACGGTTTTCCACAACGGCGCGAACAGTCAGGGAAACGCGCTGTCGGGAACCATCAAGGTCGAATCCGGCGGTAATTGGGATGATGATTTTATCGGTTTTGTTCTGGGCTATGATGCGGGTGAACTGGCCGGGGGAACACCAGATTACTGGCTGATTGACTGGAAACAGAAAGATCAAAACGCTTATAGCGCGTCTGCCACTGCCGGATTGGCCCTTAGCCACGTGACCGGGACTGCATCCAACACTGATTTTTGGGGGCATAGCGGCGGCGTAACAGAGGTGGCGCGCGGGGACACTCTGGGCAGCACGGGTTGGTCGGACATTACCGAGTATTCGTTTGATCTGACGTTCACGTCGACATTGATCGAGGTCTTCGTCAACGGTGTCCGTGAAATCAGTTTTGCGGGAACCTTCGGTGATGGTGGGTTCGGGTTCTACAACTTTTCGCAGAGCCATGTCACGTATGCCGGTATTGAAGAGGAGGTTCTGCCTTCGCCAGTGCCACTTCCTGCTGGACTTCCAATCCTGCTAAGTGCCTTGGGCGCAATGGGTTTGATTGCACGTCGCCGCAAGTCCTGACAATCTGGACCCAAAGTTAGTATCGCGCCCCCGGTTTTCCGGGGGCGTTTTTTGTTAAAGGGCCTGCAGGGCCCTGGCCCTAGGTGGCCTTGATGACTTTACTCGCCCTTACGGCCAAAATCATCCGTGGTCACAACGCCGTCGCCATTCTTGTCCATCATGGCGAACCAGTCTGCGGCCCTGCCGACAAATTCATCATGCGAGACCTGGCCGTCACCGTTCACATCGTTGAAATCGCGCATCATGGCCTTTTCCACGCCGCGCATCTGGCCCTTTTTATGCCCACCTGCGTTTTCGGCCATGTCGGCCCGGCGGGTTTCGTCGAACAGGTCATATTCGGTGCTGTTCAGCAGGCCGTTTTCGTCACTGTCGAACATTCGAAAGATATCGCCGCGCTTTTCCTGGGCTTCGGCCAGGCTTACCTGTCCGTTTTCGTCCATATCCCAGTTTTCGATGAAATGCGCGCCGGGTTGGCCTTGTTGGGCAGTGGCGGCGGTGCCTGCGATCAGGGCGGCAATCAGGGGCAGGAATCTGCGGTTGGTCATGTCAAAGCTCCGTTACATTCTGGTTTACATATGTGTAATACGGATAGGCTGACATTTTCCGTCGCTACATTCTGACGCAGGATGAACAGGTTCAATCACTTAGGTCGTCATAACACTCCAGCGCCTTGGCGGCATACATCATCGACGGGCCACCGCCCATCTGGATGGTCATGGCCAGTACATCCGCCACTTCTTCGCGGCTGGCGCCGGCTTTGATCAGGGCCTGCACATGCAGCACGATACAGTCCTCGCATCGTGTGGCGACGGCGATACCAAGGGCGATATATTCCTTGGTTTTAAAGTCCAGCGTGCCGCCTTCTTTCACGGCCTTACCCAAACCGCCAAAGGCACGCGATACATCGGGGATTGCACCGTTCAGATTGCGCAGGCCCGAGCGGGTCGCGCTAAGTTTGTCTTTCCAGTTCATTTCGGGGCTTTCTTTTGTTGGTTCGGGCTTTTGTTGGTTCAGGATGGTTGGCCGCCAAAGATCACGCCGCGATATGTGCGTCCTTGATCCTGATCAGGCGGCTGATTTTTCCGCCACCAGTGCCAGATTGTTGGCCGGCATTTCGACCATATCCACCATGTCCAGCCCGCTGGCCTGCATCAGGTCCATCACATCGAAATCGTCCTTATAACCGATGTGGGGGTCTTGTGCGGTCAGGCTGGTGTGAAAGGTCACATCGCCCGCGCTGGTCAGTTCACCGGCGCGCAGGAAC
>DAOUPC010000133.1 GCA_030626365.1 Paracoccaceae bacterium | reverse complement strand
CGTCCGAATGGTCGGTAATGGCCAGCCAGTCCAGCGGACGGGCCAGGCGAACCGGTTGACCAGACGATGCAGTGACCTGCTCACCACGTGCAAATTGATACGCTTCCTCAAGACCCAGCCGGTTGCCAAAGCCTCCGGCGTCCATCGACAGGGCGGTGTGAAGGTGGCTGTCACCCCAAAGCGGACGTTCGGGGAAGGTGCGGTTGGCATAGGGAGAATAAGGCGTGCCTTCGGGGAAAAGCGCGTCAAGCTGCCCCTCTTCCGCCGACATTGGTGCCTTTACCTGTTGGGCCGAAGCCACAGAAGAAAGAGCAAACAGCAAGGCCATACAGGTTGTTGACAGTTGGAGTTTTTGCATCGTTAATCTCCCAAACGGTTGAGTACATTGCGGGGTCGCGCCGGAAACAGGCCAATGGGCAGGTAAACTTTCAGTTCTTGGACCGCACCTAATTTATCCAGCTTATGATAGTTGCGGCCCAAAAAGAAACCCCTATTGAAAGCCAGACAACAATGGCGAAAACCGGCCAGTCGGGGCAGGGCTGATGGTCGCTTTGGCCCTGAACAAGACCTGTTCGCGCAACGACCGGGATGGGCGTCTGCCTAGGGTTTGTCCTTGCGGTCCGGTACCGGGTCATAGCCATCCCCGCCCAGAGGATGGCAGCGGCCGATACGCCGGGCGGCCATCCAGCTGCCTTTGATCGCGCCGTGTTTTTCCAGCGCTTCCAAGGCATAGGCGCTACAGGTCGGCTGATACCGGCAAGAGAATCCGACCCACGGGCTGAACAGCAACCGATAGGCCCTGACGGGCAGGGCAACGATATGGGCGAGCGGGGTCATCATGGCACCTGTGCGCTTTGGTGGCGGGCAATCATCACCCGACCGACCCTATGCGCGCAAGTGGCAATGATGTGGTAATTTAATAACCGCCCTTGCGCCGGCTTTCAGGCAGGCCGGCAATCCGGCCGCCCTGCTTCGACGGATCACCCGGAAACAGTTCGTACAGATCCTTCTGAGACGGTTTTTCACCCCAGGCCGCGGCCATGGCTTTGCCGATGGCGCGGGTGTTGGGCTGATTCTCGCGGTTTTCAATATATTCTTCGCGCAGGTAGTTGATCAGGTCCCAATGCCGCTCGGTCAGCTCGATGTTCTCAGAGCCGGCCATGAAACTGGCAAGGCCTTTGCTCCAGTCGTCGACATTGTTCAGGTATCCGGCTTCGTTGGTCTCGATCGTCTTGCCTTCAAATTCAATCGGCACGGTGTGCTCCTCGTTGTTTACCCTGGCGGGTCAAAACATTCAATAATTGAAATGTATATTTAGCATGCTGCTCGATTCGGTCAAGGTATTCGTGGTATTTGCGCGGCCAGATACACGCCCGGCAACAAACAGGCCGTGCGAACAGGGTCAGGGGCGGTCCGCGTGCAGCTTCTTCAGCGCGTATCTCAGGTCATCCAGCAATGCATTGAATGGGCGCTGGGCCGTTGCATCGCGCCGACCGATCAGCACGTAATCCCAACCCGCACGCCCAAGATCAGGCAGAATCAGCCGGGCGGCCTCGCGCAGGCGGCGCTTGGCGCGGTTGCGCGCCACCGCATTGCCGACCTTCTTGGAACAGGTGAACCCAACGCGGATACCGGTCGCCTCTCCCTCGGGCCGTTTGCGGCCCTGCACCATCATGCCAGCGGTTCCCTGACGCCGTGCACGCGCCGCACGCAGGAATTCTGCACGCTTGCGCAGAACACTTAGCGGTGCGTGCTGGGGTGCGTCGTGGGGGGCGGGGTTGGCAGGGGGCAGGCAAACGGAAACCGCCGGGGGCGCAGTCCCGGTGGTGGCGTTGCCATCCTCGGGTGCCTCCGGCGGTGTCATGTCCGTCAATAGTGTCGGAGAGCTTACGCGCTCAGCGACTTGCGGCCACGCGCGCGGCGTGCGTTCAGGATCTTGCGGCCAGCTTTGGTTGCCATGCGCGAACGAAATCCGTGACGCCGTTTGCGTACCAGGTTCGAGGGTTGAAAGGTGCGTTTCATCGCTCCGTACTCCAGTCTTGCGGTTGGGTGCGGCGTTCAATCGCCTTTGCCCGATATGTTCGAAGCCCGTCCTCTAAAGCGGCTTGCGGGGTAAGTCAAACCCTGACGGCGCGGATTCGGGTGGGTTTTGCAACAAATTCCCGTTGGCCCGGGCAGAACGGAGCAGAAATGTTTCAATCCCGGCGGTGGGGTGCAGAATCCCTCACGTTTCGGGGGCTTTGGATCAACGCGCTGTGATCGCCCTGTCTGTCAGGTCGCGCTGGGCCCAGATATTGCATACACCCTGACTGTCAGTACCTTGGACCATTATTCATGACCATCACACCCAACGCCCCAAAACGTGGACTTGCCCATTACCTGCCGCTTGCCGTCATTGTGACCGTGGCGCTGGTCGGCGTTTTCACCCTGGGCGATTACCTTAGCTTTGAGGCGCTGCGCGACAACCGTGCCGCCCTGCTGGCATTTCGCGATGAGAACTATGCGGCCACGCTGGCCGTCTTTCTTGTGACCTATGTGGGAATCGTCACCTTTTCCCTGCCCGGGGCGACGGTTGCGACGCTGACCGGCGGGTTCCTGTTTGCCACGTTTCCGGGTGCCCTGTTCAACGTCACCGGTGCCACCATCGGTGCGACGCTTATCTTTCTGGCCGCGCGCTGGGGGCTGGGGGCACGTCTGGGGGCGAAACTGGAAGCCAGTGAAGGCAAGGTGAAAAAGATCAAGGACGGCATCGACGAAAACCAGTGGGAGATGCTGTTTCTGATCCGCTTGGTCCCTGCCGTGCCGTTCTTTGTCGCCAATCTGCTGCCCGCTTTTCTGGAGGTGCCCCTGCACCGGTTCGTGATTACCACCTTTCTGGGGATCATCCCCGGTGCAGTGGTGTTCACGTCGATTGGCGCTGGTCTGGGCGAGGTTTTCGCGCGCGGCGAAACGCCTGATCTGGGGGTGATATTCGAACCGCACATCCTGTTGCCGATCCTTGGCCTCAGCGTGCTGGCGGCCATGCCAATGGTTGTCAAAGCCCTGCGTGGCGGAAAGCCCCTGTGATGGAACGGATCAAGACGGATATTCTGGTAATCGGGGCCGGGTCAGGCGGGTTGTCGGTGGCTGCCGGGGCCAGCCAGATGGGGGCCGGTGTGGTCCTGCTGGAAGGTCACAAAATGGGTGGCGATTGCCTGAACTATGGCTGCGTGCCGTCCAAGGCGCTGATCGCCAGTGCCAGGGCGGCCCATGGTCAGGGCCATGCCAGCGCTTACGGTGTGGCCGATGTGGTCCCGTCGGTCGATTACGCCGCCGCCAAGGACCATGTGCGCGATGTGATTGCCCAGATCGAACCGATGGACAGTCAGGAACGGTTCGAAGGCTTTGGCGTCCGGGTCATCCGCGAATTTGGCACATTAGCGTAGCCGACCGAGGTGCAGGCGTGTGATTTTCGGATCACCGCGCGCCGGATCGTCATTGCCACCGGATCGTCGCCCTTTGTGCCGCCGATACCGGGGCTGGACAGCGTTCCCTTCGAGACCAACGAAACCCTGTTCGAATTGCGTGAACAGCCCGAACACCTGCTGATTCTGGGCGGCGGGCCCATCGGTATTGAAATGGCGCAGGCACATATCCGGCTGGGCAGTCGGGTTACGATCATCGAAGGGGCCACGGCACTGGGCCGGGACGACCCGGATCTGGCGGCAGTGGTTCTGGACACGCTGCGCGGTGAAGGGGTCGAGATTGCCGAAGGGGCCATGGCGGCAAAAATCAGCGGTCAGGCCGGCGCGATCAAGGTCAAGGCGGCGGACGGGCGCATTTTCAAGGGCTCGCATCTTTTGGTGGCTGTGGGGCGCAAAACCAATACCGAACGGCTGAACCTGGATGCTGCGGGCATCGAGACCACCAAAGCCGGGATCAGGGTGGATGCCAGCCTGCGCAGTTCCAACCGGCGGGTCTATGCCATTGGAGACGTGGCCGGCGGGCTGCAATTCACCCATGTCGCGGGCTATCACGCCGGGATCATCATCCGTTCGGCCCTGTTTGGTCTGCCGTCCAGGGTGCGCACACTGCATATTCCCCGTGTCACCTATTGCGATCCCGAACTGGCCCAGGTCGGCCTGACCGAGGCCGAAGCGCGCGCGCAATACGGATCAAAGGTGGAAATCGCCCGGTTCGATTTCCTGCACAATGATCGGGCCATCGCCGAGCGTAAGACCGCCGGTTTCATCAAGGTGATGGTGGTCAAGTCCCGCCCTGTGGGGGCCTCGATTGTCGGCCATCAGGCGGGTGAATTGATTGGTCTTTGGTCGCTGGCATTGGCCAACAACATGAAAATGGGCCAGCTTGCGGCCATGGTTGCCCCCTATCCAACCATTGGCGAGATCAACAAACGTGTTGTGGGGGCCTATTTCTCGCCCAGACTGTTTGATAACCCTATGGTCAAACGCGTGGTTGGGTTTGTCCAAAGGTGGATCCCCTGATCTGGGAAAGGGCACTATGCTGAATTCGCTGTCAGGCCGGTTTCTGATCTTGACCACATTCTTTGTGATGCTTGCCGAGGTGCTGATCTTTGTGCCGTCGATTGCACGTTTTCGCGAGGATTACTTGCTTGCGCGGCTGGAACGCGCGCAGATCGCGTCGCTGGTTCTGCTGGCCGATGACATGCTGGAAACCGCGCTTGAGGCCGAATTGCTGGAAAATGCCGAGGTGTTCAACGTCGTGCTGCGCCGTGACGAGATGCGTCAGCTGATGCTGTCCTCGCCAATGCCTCAGCCCATCTCGGCCACGTTCGACCTGCGCGACGCGGGCGCGGCCACCCTGATTTCCGACGCGATGACCCGGCTGTTTACGCCCGACAACCAGATAATCCGGGTCATCGGCGCGCCGGTCCGTCAGGCCGGGTTGTTGATCGAAGTCACAATGGAAACCGCACCCTTGCGGATGGCGATGATCGATTATGGCCTGCGTATCCTGATCCTGTCGGCGGTTATCTCGGTCTTCACTGCCGTTTTGCTGTTCGCCGCCGTGCGCCGGTACCTTGTGCGCCCGATCAAGGGTGTCATTGGCTATATGCAACGCTATGCCGCCGCGCCCGAGGATGCCCGCGGCATCATCCAACCCTCGGCCGGGATCAAGGAGTTGCGCGAGGCCGAAGAGGCATTGCAGCAGCTTCAGATCGAACTGACCCAGGCGCTGAAGCAAAAGGAAAGGCTGGCGCAACTGGGCAGTGCCGTGGCCAAGATCAGCCATGATTTGCGTAATATCCTGACATCTGCCCAGCTGTTCACCGACCGGATCGAGGCCAGCAAAGACCCGACGGTGCGCCGCCTTGCGCCCAAACTGGTGAACTCGATCACCCGCGCCGTGTCGCTGTGTGAAAGCACGCTGGCCTTTGGCCGCGCCGAAGAGCCGGCCCCGGCCCTGACCAAATTCGCGCTGAGCGATGTCGTGGTTGACGTGATCGAAAGCGAGCGGCTGGCCGCCCCGGAGACCAGCGTGACCCTGACTGGCGATATCCCGCCGCATCTGGTTGTGTGTTCTGACCCCGAACAATTGTTTCGCGTCATCCTGAACCTTGTGCGCAATGCCCGTCAGGCCATTGTCGCCTCGGGCGCGCCCGGCACCATTACGGTCACGGCAACCGAGGATTCCGAGGCTTGGTGGATCACCATTGAGGATACCGGCCCCGGGTTACCGGCCCGCGCACAAGAGCACCTGTTCGCGCCTTTTCAGGGCGGCACCCGCAAAGGCGGATCGGGGCTTGGGCTGGCGATTTCCGCTGAACTGGTCCGCGGCCACGGCGGCTCACTGGAACTGAAGCATACAGGCGCACATGGCACTTGTTTTGAAATCTGTTTACCCAGGGGCGATGGCACAATTTAGCTGTGTTTTAAGGGTTGCAAAGGTCGGCGGCTATGGCTACATGCCTGTCCAGAAGTGGACCGATAGCTCAGCTGGATAGAGTACCTGACTACGAATCAGGGGGTCGGGGGTTCGAATCCTCCTCGGTCCGCCACTAAAACCCATAATAACCAACCACTTAACTGATTTCTGAAGCGCTCCTTTGTTTGGCGGGTTGTGTTTTGTAGGCGAATTGTAGGCATAGAGTTTTTTTGGAAAAGACAGGGTAACGCGGGGACAGATTCGGCGGATCATATGCCTTGGTACCTCTGCGCCGCGATGTGGCCTTTTCAGAAATTGGTCAACTGGCGCGAACGGCCCTAACCTGCCATTCGTAGTACCTGACGACGCTGCGGTGCAGCTTTCGCATTGCTGCCGTTTGAGGAAAGCACGGATACACCATGTCCTTCACTTCCCTTAAGAAATTTTAATGCCCGCGCGCTCCTCGATCTTTGCCAAGCGTTCTATGCTCTCGGGAGTCCAAATCTCTTTGAAGTCATAAAACACATCAACCCTCCGATCTTCCTTTGGCAGAATGACCCATGGCTGTTTTGAACCCGTGAATATATGCACATCCGGCGGCAATTGGTCCGGGTCATCAAGCGTGCCGACGCGAATAAAACGAATACGTTCCTTCAAGCCACCCATGTTGTAATTGCTCCAGACAGCAACTTTGCATTTGGAACAGCGGGCTATGATCTGCCCCACGCCACTGGGCGTTGGAACAGTGATTTCCTCGACGTAGCCCGAAATCAGTTTCACCCGGTCGGCTTCAAACAGGGCATTCAGCGCAAATGCTGAGCCGGAATTTTTCTGGCAGCCACGGCAGTGACAGCAATGCACGATCAGGGGCTCTGAATTAACCTGATAGCGCACATGGCCGCAGGTGCAGCCGCCTTCACAGGTGTGGGATTGTCTGTTCATGACGTCCTCCATTTATTGTTTCCGCTGAAAGACGGTGTGCCAGGGTTGCGGGCCCCTCGAAGGGAACCCGCTTTAGTATTCTGCCAAAAGGCACATATTACGCGGTCACGATATCTGCCTTAAGGCTTTCAAGAAAGGCCATCACCTCGCTGCCTTCATCCGGGCCAACACCCATGTCACCGGCAACTTTCACCACGATCTCGATGAACCGGATCCAGTCCGCCTCGGTTATACCCATGCCCTCATGCGCAAGCGCCATGTCACGGCCTTTATAGTACATTTGGCCTCCTGTTTCCTTGACGAAATAGTCAATTAGAAGTTGAAGCTCGCGCGCATTACGGTCTTTGCCACGATTGGTCCAGAAACGACCCAAAAGGTCGTCCTTTCGTGCCAGATCCACGACAGTGGTTGAGAACATTGCAAGCCCGTCGTAACCGCCGAGCCGTGAGTACAGAGTATCAGTCATTTTTGAAATTTCCTTATGTTGAGTTGCAGATTTCAGGGTCCGTTCCGTCTGGGAAACGCAAGCCCTCTGTCCCCACCGATAGGCGTGGGGCCTGTCGGTGGGATGGTCTGGCACAGATGACTCCTTTGGAAAGCCAAATATGGATCGGTACTGAAACAGCCCCCTTGGCGGTGGACCGTTCAGGCGATCGTTACTTCAACCGTTGAAGGCGTTTCACCGCGACAGCCTGAGTTTTTCCGACAACCGCGGCAATGACAGCAATGAACGACCAGGGGGCCCGGTTTCGCTTTATAGCGCACTTGGCCGCAGGTGCAGACACCTTCACAGTGTT
>DAOUPC010000244.1 GCA_030626365.1 Paracoccaceae bacterium | reverse complement strand
TACCCCAGATGCGTCACATCATTGAACCCGCGCACCGTCATCTTGTCGCCAAGAATGACCAACCGGCTGATTGACCCGTTGGCGGACCCGTTAAAGGCAAACGGCGCGGCGCCGCTGGCGATTGACAGCGCGGCACCGATGACCCCGCCATGCACCACCGCCGCCACCCGTGCGTCGGGATGCGCCGCCGCGATGCGCAGCAACCCGGCGCGCACCCGTTCATGCAGTTGCGCGGTGGTTTCCGCCCCCGGAATTTCGCCCCATTCCTGCCCTGCCTCGGCGCGCACAAAGGCCGGATCACCCCTGGCCGCCTTGACCCGGTACAACCCGCCATCCCAATCGCCCAAACAAACCTCGCGCAGGTCAGGTTCGATCATTGGCACCATCCCCAGATGCGCCGCCAGCGGGGCGGCGGTCTGATGGGTGCGCTGCAACGTGGTGACATAAAGCGCGGCCAGTGGCGTGGATTTCAGCCGCTCGCCCACCGCGCGGGCCTGTGTGTGGCCGTTTTCGTGCAGCGCCGGGTCGCCATGCCCGTCCTTCATCGGAAACGGTTCACCCAGACGTGCCGGGGCGCTTTCGCCATGGCGGATCAGTAAAAGATCGACGGCCCCCTTGGGCGGCTGATAGACATGCTGGCGATACTCTTGGGTCATTGGTTGGGCACCTTTGGCGGTTGTGGTTCAGCCATCAGGGTACCCGGCCCGCCCGTAACTGCAACAGATACCCGAAAGGATTAAGGGAACATGACAGATATCACCGATATCAAGACCGCGCTAAGCGATATGCAGGCAAAGATCGGCACCGAGATTGGCGTGTCGGACTGGATCAAGGTGGATCAGGCGATGATCGATGTGTTCGGCGATGTCACGCAGGACAACCAGTGGATTCATGTGGACCCGGCCCGTGCCGCCGCCGAATCACCCTTTGGCGGCACCATTGCGCACGGCTTTCTTACCCTGTCACTGGCCAGCAAGTTCGTGATGGATTGCATGACCCCGCCAAATGGCCAGACGATGGGGATCAACTATGGTTTCAACAAGCTGCGGTTTCTGTCCCCGGTCCCGGCTGGCGCACGGTTGCGCGGACGTTTTGTGCTAACGTCGGTCCTGCAACGCTCGGACACGGCATTGTTGCGTGAAACCGCCCTGACGATTGAAATTGAGGGCAAGGAAACCCCGGCGCTGGTGGCTGACTGGCTGGGTATGATGGTGTTCGCATAGCTGCCATTTTACGCCAAAAGTGTTTTTTCACCCGCCCCACAAAGGTGAAAAAACACATGACACAAAACTGGACAGGTGCCCGGCCTGTGTCTAGACGTGGAAAGGAATGGGGAAACTATTGATGACAAGTATTCTGGTTCTGAACGGGCCAAATCTGAACTTGCTTGGCACGCGCCAACCCGAAGTTTACGGGGCGACGACCCTTGCGATGATCGAAGACGCCTGCCGCACGCATGGCACGTCGATCGGCCTGACGGTCACGTGTGTGCAATCCAACAGCGAAGGCGCGCTGATTGATGCAATCCACGCCGCGCGCACGCAGCAGGCGGGCATTGTGCTGAACGCCGGGGCCTATACGCATACGTCCGTGGCGCTGATGGATGCCATTGCCTCGGTTGAACTGCCGGTGGTCGAGGTGCATCTGTCCAATATCCACGCCCGCGAACCGTTTCGTCACAAGTCGTTTATCGCACCCGTGGCGCTGGGGCAGATCGCGGGATTTGGGCCAAAGGGCTATATTCTGGCATTGGATGCGCTGGCGGCGCATCTGACCCCGAAAGGCGGCCGATGAATCTGCGTGAATACCTGTATTTTCTGGCCGATGTCGATAGTCTGGAAGAACTGTGGGCCGCGCATTGCAAGCAGATGGCCGGGTATGGGTTTGACCGTTTGTTTTACGGCTGTACCCGGTTTCGCACGCAAACCTCGCTGGGTGATCCCGAAGATTTCACCGTCCTGACCAACCATTGCAAGGCATATGTTGACGGTTTTCTGCATTCGGGGCTATTTTTCCATGCGCCGCTGATGCACTGGGCGCTGGAAAACGACGGGGCGGCAAGCTGGCGGATGATTGGCCAGATGATGGACAGCGCGACCATGACAAAGGCCGAGCGTCAGGTCTTTGATTTCAACCAGAAAATGGGGGTGAGTGCCGGCTATACGGTCAGTTTTAAACTGGTGTCGGCGCGCTCAAAGGGGGCGATTTCGCTGTGTGCGCCCAAAGGGACACGCCAAAGTAAAGTTGAGGCCGTCTGGGACGAGCATGGCGAGGATATTCATCTGATGAACTCTATCGCGCACCTCAGAATCCTGTCCCTGCCCTATGATCCACCGAACCGGTCCCTGACCTCGCGCCAGCGCGAGGCGCTGGAATGGGTTGGTGATGGCAAAACCATGCAGGATATCGCGGTGCTGATGGGGCTGAGCACCGCAACAGTGGAAAAGCATCTGCGCCTTGCCCGCGAGAAGCTTTCGGTTGAAACCACGGCACAGGCGGTCCTGAAGGCGGCCATGCACAACCAGATGTTTAAGGTCGAAGCATAGGCCGTGGATATAAAACGAAAATCCTAAAAAACTGCTCTAAGGTAAGGAATCCACTACTTTCGCGACCTCCCCCAAAATAGTAGGGTTCAGATGTTCCGTGAGTGGTGGCTTTGGCCCAGGGGCATCAGGAAATGACCCTTAGTATTTCAAGGCTCTCTGACCTGTCCGGTTTGGATGCGTATTGTTCCGTGTTTAAGTCGGAGTATTTGAAAGGTCCTGTCCATCCCCATTGACCAGGGGCCTTCAAAACTACCGGAGTCGCGCCTGCCGCGGCTCCGGATGTGTTTTGGGCGTATGGTTTTACCCGGTTCGTTTTTGGCTTATCGCGCGCTGATTCCCGCATCAATGGCCGCTGCGGCCCCTTCGCTGAATATCCGCAACAAATCGTCGGGGGATTCCAGCCCGACAGACACGCGAAAGAACCCCTCGGACAGGCCCAGTTGCGCGCGCTCGTCCGCACTTAGGGCGCGATGTGACGAGGTGGCGGGATGCGACAGCGTGGTGCCCACATCGCCCAGCGTCGGCGCAAAGCTCAGCCCATCGGCGGCACGGGTAAAGGCATTGGCCGCCGCGCGCCCGCCGGTCAACTCGAAACTGACCATGTTGCCACCCTGCCCGCCCAACAGATCCTGCGCACGGGTGTGATCGGGGTGGTCGGCGCGCATCGGGTAAAGAACCCGCGCCATGCCGGGCAGGCCCGCCAGATGGTCCGCCAGCAAACCGGCCGTTTGCTGCGCCCGGTCAAAGCGCAACTCAAAGCTCAGCATGCCGCGCTCTGCCAGCCAGCAATCAAACGGGCTGGGAGTCAGCCAGGCGGTCACGGCAAAGACCGACATTCGCGCCGACAGTGCGCCATCCCGCGCCACGACATAGCCCAGCATCACATCCGAATGCCCCGCCAGCAGCTTGGTGATGGAATGGATCACAATGTCGGCCCCGTGGTCAAACGGGCGGAACCCACGTGGCGTGGTAAAGGTATTATCCACCACCAGCAGGATACCCCGTTCCCGGCACAGGGCCGCCAGACCTTTGATATCGGCCACCCTTAGCGATGGGTTTGACACCACTTCGACCAGTATCATCCGTGTTTCGGGGCGCAGGGCCGCGCGGACCGCACTGATGTCCCCCGGATCGGCCAGCGTGGTGGTCATGCCCAGCCGTGGCAGGTCCTCGGCCATCAGCCGCATGGAGCGCCCGTAAAGCTGATTGGCGCCAATCACATGATCCCCGGCCTTTAGCAGCCCCATCAGAACGCACGCCACCGCCCCCATGCCGGACCCGGTGACAACCCCGCCGTCCATACCCTCCATCGCGTCCAGACGGGCGGCGACCACATCGGCGTTGGGATGACCTTCGCGCGCATAGGTGTAGCCCTGAAGGCGCCCCTCGTATTGCGCATCCAGCATGTCAGGCGTGTCGCTGGAATAGGCCACGGATGGTGACAGGGGCGTGACCACCGGACGACTGGCGCTTTCGGGCAGAGGCGTGGGGCGGATCAGTGACCCCCTGGCGTTACGCATCAGCCGACGACCGTCAGATTGTCGCGAAATTTGCGCATGTTTTCCTGATATTGCAGCGCGCTCAGCTCAAGAAACCTGATCGTCTGCTCGTCCAGTTGGCGCACCACCTTGCCCGGCGCGCCCATCACCAGCGATCCATCCGGGATCACCTTGTTTTCCGTAATCAGCGCCCCGGCCCCGATCAGGCAGTTATTGCCGATCTTTGCGCCATTCAGCAC
>DAOUPC010000246.1 GCA_030626365.1 Paracoccaceae bacterium | reverse complement strand
GCGCCTAAGAAAAACAAGAGCAGCAGGACAGCAGTTATGCGAGCAATTACTTTAACCCTGATCATGGGGTTTCTTGCGGCGTGTTCGCCCGCCATTCCCGATAGCGGCGCAGGTATCGGATTTGACAATGCGGTTGACGCAGAAGAGGCCCGCCGTGCCCGCGAGGCGGCGCTGACCACTGGCCAGCCACTGGTCAGCCCAACGGCCATTTCGGATGAAACGATGGGCCCCGCGCCGCTGGTGGCGGGGCTGTCTGCGCAATCCTCTGTGTTGGTCCGCCCGTTACCAAGTGCGGTTTCCGGCACCGGATCGTCGGATGATATTGCGGCGGAAACGGCTGCTGCGCTGGCGGCGGCGTCGGCCAATTCCGGGCAGGTGCCGCTTCAGGCAAGCCCGTCCAACCCGGCCCCGCAAAGCCATACGGGCATATCGAATGAAAACGACTTTTCCGCTGTTTCCGACCGCCAGACAATTACCAGCGACGCCGAGAGGATCGCCCAGAACCGTGCGCAATATCAGGTGATTGCCCCAACCGCCCTGCCAACCCGCAGCGCAAGTTCGCAACCCAATATCGTTGACTATGCCCTGAGCACCAGCAATCCGCGTGGAACAAGGGTTTATTCGCGCTCGGGTTTCAATGGTGCCGCCAAGGCCGCGCGTAACTGTGACAGGTTTTCTTCGCCCGATCAGGCGCAAAGCGAATTTCTGTCCCAGGGTGGGCCGCAAAAGGACCGCAAGGGGCTGGACCCGGATGGTGACGGGTATGCCTGTTCATGGGACCCCGGCCCGTTCCGGCGTGCCGCCAAGAACTGACCGGTGCCGGTGCTTTGGCATCCATCCCCCAATTTCGGGCCGCGCCGTGACGGGCTGACGCCACAACTGATCGTGCTGCATTACACCGCCATGACCAGCGCGGCGGCGGCATTGGAACGGCTTTGCGACCCCGGCGTCGAAGTATCGGCGCATTATCTGATCGGGGGCGATGGCACCCTTTGGCAGATGGTCCACGAGGACATGCGCGCCTGGCATGCCGGGGCGGGCGAATGGGCCGGTCTGAGCGACATCAATTCGCGCTCGGTCGGGATCGAGCTGGACAATCGCGGAACCCACCCCTTTGGAGCGCCGCAGATGCGAACGCTAGAGCGCTTGCTGCCCCGGATCATGTCCCGCTGGGGCATCGCCGCCTCGGGGGTTATCGGCCATTCCGACATGGCACCGGGGCGCAAATGCGACCCCGGCCCGCGGTTCGACTGGGCACGGTTGGCGCGTCAGGGGCTGGCCTGTGGGGCAGGGGCGGGTGGATATGGTGGATCTGGGTCTGGCGTGTCTGTTGCGCTGGATATGGGCCAGTTTCGCGCCAATGCGCGGCGCGCCGGGTTTAGCGCCCCGGCCTGTGACGCGGTGCTTTTGGATGCGGTGCGCTTGCGGTTTCGCCCGTGGGGGCAGGGGCCGCTAACGGGGGCCGACATGGCGGCCCTGCCGGATCATTCTTGACGCCCTTACCCCCTTGACGCGCGCCCCCCGTGCGCTTTATGTCGCCACTTGCGCGGAGGGCCGGATGGCCGCTTGGCCGGGGCGACCCGTTCCAAGAGGAAAGTCCGGACTCCCTAAGGCAACGGTGCCGGGTAACGCCCGGGCGGGGTAACCCGACGGAAAGCGCCACAGAAATGATACCGCCGTGCGCCAAACCAAAGGTTCGCCTTTGGGGACAGCGCCGGTAAGGGTGAAACGGTGGGGTAAGAGCCCACCGCGCCCCTGGCAACAGGGGTGGCATGGCAAGCCCCACCGGGAGCAACGCCAAATAGGACCCCCGCGCGGGGCTGGTCCCTTCGGGGATACCGGCGCTAGGCACGCTTTAGCCAAGAGGGGTCGGGTTGGCAGCTAAAGGCACGTGGCAACACGTGCCGTAGAGGAATGGTCATCGACGGGGGCAACCCCTGAACAAAATCCGGCTTACAGGCCCTCCGCGCATATTTTCGGGGCTGTTTGCACCCTGGCAAATACTGGTAAAATGGCTGAAAAACCCAACCTGCCGTTGCGGGGACGCAATGTTGGCATGAATGCAGTTGACTCTGGCCCGCAAGTATCTAAAAGGCAGGCTTCACAAGAGATTTCACGGGCATGAAACGCCCGGCGCAGGAGAATACCAATGGCGAAACCGACGACCATCAAGATCCGCCTGAATTCGACCGCGGGCACCGGCCATTTTTATGTGACCAAAAAGAACGCGCGCACCATGACCGAAAAGATGGTCGTGCGTAAATATGACCCGGTGGTTCGCAAGCATGTTGAATACAAGGAAGGCAAGATCAAGTAATCTTTGCCTGACATATCTGATACCTGAAAAAGGGCCGCGCCGGGTGCGTGGCCCTTTTTCTGTTGTTATTACCTGCCCAAAACAAAAGGGCCGGTCCCTGTGGACCGGCCCTTTGGCAAATGTGTCAGGCAGTGATGCGCCCGGTTCGTTCTAGTCCCGGTTGCCAAACAGATGCAGCAGGAACATGAACATGTTGATAAAGTCCAGATACAGCGACAGCGCGCCCATGATGGCCGCCTTGCCCAACCATTCCTGATCGCCACTGTGGGCCATCTGAAGATAGGTTGTCTTGATCTTTTGCGTGTCATAGGCGGTTAGCCCGGCAAAGATCAGCACGCCAATCGCCGAGATGGCGAAGGTCATCGCGTCAGATTGCAGGAACATGTTGACCACCATCGCGACGATCAGGCCAATCACCCCCATGATCAGGAAGGTGCCCATGGCGGACAGGTCCTTTTTGGTGGTGTACCCATAAAGCGACAGACCGGCAAAGGCGATCGAGGTGATCAGGAACACCTGGGCGATCGAGGTCGAGGTATAGACCAGAAAGATCGAGCTGAGCGACAGGCCCATCACGGCGGCAAACGCATAGAACACAAGCTGCGCCGTTGCGGCGGACATGCGATTGATCATCGAACTTAAGCCAAACACAAAGGCCAGCGGTGCGAACATGATCACCCAGCGCAGCCCGGACGTATAGATCGTGACGCCAAGGTCGGTCAGATACTTGTCGGTGCCAACCTGATAGGGGTTGGGAATATCCGTCACGGCCAGACCCGAAATCGCCCATGCGGCCAGCGCAGTAAGCAGCATGCCAACGGACATCGTGCCGTAGACCTTGTTCATATGGGCGCGCAGCCCTGCATCAATCTGAGTAGCGCGCGCGCCGGCCGCCGTTCCGATTGTGTTGAGTTCAGCCATCTGTGGTCTCCATTCAAGACGATTTGGCCGCCAGGGAAACCTGACGACGGTCCCTTTGAATATCGGGGGAAAGATGGCTTTTTTCAAGCATTACCGGCGAGTTTTACGTCGATTGCAACAAAAAGGCGGGCCGCACCGGGTGCGACCCGCCAAATGATGCCAATCGGGCAGTCAAATACCGTAGTGGTGGTTTAGCGCCGCCAGCTTTCCGGGGCGTCCCAGATTGTGCGGTCGGCTTCTGCCTTGGCTTGCAGGCGGGTTACGCCGATGTCGCTCAGGGCGGCGGCGTCCAGGGATTTCAGCGCCTGGCGCTGACGCCAAACATCGTGGAACCGCAGGACGGTTGCGAAAACCGAAACGTGGGGTGTGATGGTGGGGCAGGCCGCGGTGGGGCAGTTTACAGAGATCATGGTCATAGCTGTTGTCCTTTCCAAGGTTCGTGATGCTTTATTGCATTTCAATCAATTTCCTTGATGTATATGGCGAACTATGTTCCATATTGAAAACGAATGTTTGTGCGATGAACCATCAAGGATTGTGATAATGCGAAATCTCGACATAACGACGCTTCGTTCCTTTGTTGCGGTGGCCGATTCGGGCGGGGTCACACGGGCGGCGGGGTTTTTGCATCTCACGCAGTCGGCGGTGTCGATGCAGCTTAAGCGGCTAGAGGAACTGTTGGGGCTGGAACTGCTGGACCGGTCGGGGCGCACCATTGCGATAACCGCCTCGGGGGAACAGTTGTTGGCCTATGCCCGGCGCATGGTGGCGCTGAACGACGAGGTGATTGGCCGGCTGACCCATCAGGCGTTCGAGGGCGAAGTGGTTCTGGGTGTGCCGCATGATATCGTCTATCCGCTGATCCCACGGGTGTTGCAGCGCTTTAACGCCTCTTATCCGCGGGTCAAGGTTCAGCTTGTTTCGTCGTTTTCGATCGGGCTGAAGGAACAGTTCGGGCGGGGGGAATGCGATTTGATCCTGACCACCGAATCAACGGTGGGGGC
>DAOUPC010000211.1 GCA_030626365.1 Paracoccaceae bacterium | reverse complement strand
GGGGGCCATCCAGAACGTCCACCAGCACCGCATAGACACCAAATTTGGGCGGGTGCAGCCCCTTGATAGACATGTTGGCGGTGGGGAAACCCAACTGCCGGCCACGTTGTTCGCCGCCGATTACCGGGCCTTCGATCCGGTGCCAGTGGCCCAGCATCGCCGCCGCGTCACGCGGTCGCCCATCGCTCAGGGCCTGACGGATGGCGGTGGACGACACGGTTTCGCCCCCGCCCTGCAACAGCGGGGCGATGGTCACGCCAAACCCCATGTCCTGACCAAACTGCACCAGATCGGCGGCTGACCCGGCCCGGCCTTTGCCAAAACAGAAATCCGCCCCGACGATCACATGCTTCAGGCCCAACCCGTCCGACACCACAAGCTGGGCGAACTCTTGCGGGCTTAGACCGGCCAGTGCGGCGTTGAAATTCAGCTCATACAGGCGTTCGATGCCCAGTTTGGCCAGACGGCTTGCCCGGGCCTCTCTGCTCATCAGGCGAAAGGGCGGGGATTGGGGGGCGAAAAATTCGCGTGGGTGCGGCTGAAACGTCATGACACCCAGCGGGGCGTCGGGGGCCGCCTGACGGGCCAGATCAATGACCGACTGGTGGCCCAGATGCACGCCATCGAAATTACCGATCGCGGCGCTGGCACCGCGGTCTGGTTGCTCTACAAACTGATAATCCCGGATGATCCGCATGGGCGGATGCCTAGCGGTGATAGGCGTCAGGATCAAGCGCTGCATTGGCCATTGAACCTGCGGCGTTGTGGCGCCATGTAAATGATGGCCAACGCAGGAGCGCACCGATGAAGATTGCCTTTCAGATGGACCCGATCGGGGACGTGGATATCAACGCCGACAGCAGTTTCCGACTGGCCGAAGAGGCACAGGCACGCGGGCATTCGCTGTTTTTCTATGGGCCTGATCAACTGGCCTATCAGGAAGGGCGGATAACCGCGCGCGGGCAGGATATGACGGTTCAGCGGGTGGTCGGGGACCCGGCCATACTGGGCCCGCTGCGCGAGGTTGATCTGGCCGAATTCGATGTGGTCTGGCTGCGTCAGGACCCGCCTTTTGACATGCACTATATCACCGCGACCCACCTGCTGGACCGGTTGGCGGGGCAGGCGCTGGTGGTGAACAACCCGTTCTGGGTGCGCAATTACCCCGAAAAGCTGTTGGTGCTGGATTTTCCGGACCTGACACCGCCGACGACCGTTGCCCGCGATCTTGATACCATCAAGGCGTTCAAGGCAAAGCATGGCGATGTGATCCTGAAACCGCTTTACGGCAATGGCGGGGCAGGGGTGTTCCGGCTGGACCGGAACGACCGCAATCTGACATCGCTGCATGAATTGTTTACCGGGTTTTCGCGCGAACCGCTGATCGTGCAGAAATTCCTGCCGGATGTGTCGGCGGGCGACAAACGGATCATTCTGGTTGATGGGGTGGCGGTGGGCGCAATCAACCGGGTGCCGGCCAAAGGCGAGGTCCGTTCAAACATGCACGTGGGCGGGCGCCCCGAAAAGGTCGGGCTGACAAAGCGTGACCATGAAATCTGCGAGGCAATCGGCCCGTTGTTGCGCGAAAAGGGTCAGGTGTTTGTGGGCATCGATGTGATCGGTGACTATCTGACCGAAATCAACGTGACCTCGCCCACCGGCATCCAGGAACTGGAGCGGTTCGACGGGGGCAACATCGCCGGCATGATCTGGGACGCAATCGAGGGGCGGCTTTAGGGGCGGATTGTGCCAAAATGCACGTGAACCCAAAGTTTCAAATCAACCGTGTTCTGATTCTATTCCGTGCCCAGCACAGCCAAGGCCGTGAAATTGCCCAGGCTGCGCGCCATGCCTGTGCCAAAGCAAAAATGGTGTTTTGCGAAAACCGGCTAAGTGATTGAAAAGAATGGTACCACCTCCAGGAATTGAACCTGGGACCTCCTGATCCACAATCAGGCGCTCTAACCAACTGAGCTAAGGCGGCACTTGAATGCGATTTAGCCAACCCCACGGGCGATTGCAAGGGGCCTAAAGGCCAGCCCGTGGTATTTCATGCGGCCGCGTCCCGTATGGGTTTTGCCACAGGCAAAGCATGGGTTTCGCTTGACCGGGCGGGAATACCAGTTGCGAATTTGCGCAAAATCACCGGCCCCATGGCATATCGCACCTTTCGTTCGCTTGATATTCGACCGTTGGCGGGCTAGCACGGGACCTGATCCGTTGCTTATTCACCAGGAGGCCACCTTGGGCATCAATACCGAACGTGACATCAATGCCAACATGCAGATCGGGCCAACCGATACTGGAATGGTGCGTATTTTCATTGAAAGTCAGGGCATTGAGGTGCCGATGGATTTTGAGCCGGAAGAAGCCGAAGAAATCGCAGAAGAAATTCGCTCGGCTGCCGCGCAGGCGCGTGTAGTGGCGCAAAAGGGCCAGAAAAACCGCTAGGGCGGGGCCTTGTCAGGGCCCTAGGTGTGGATTTCGCCGGGCCCGATCAGTTCGAATCCGGTAATTTCAAATTCATAAAGCGCGCTGCCGTCCGGTTTTTCGGCGCGGGCAATCAACGTGCCGTTCTTGTCGTGAAATACGGCGTGTGCCGTGTGCAAGGCGCGATAGCACCAGTCGCCATCAGGATAGTAATACTTAATCATCATGGGTGTCATTCCTTTTTCTAATGTGATCAGCGCCGCCGCCCCATTGTGAACATTATGTGAACATTACGTGAGCAAAAGCAAGGTTTGATTGCCGGTTGACATAATACCATTTGGTATTCTATATAAAGGGATACCAAATGGCATTATGAAGAAAGGAGGCCCCATGCAAAGTACCACACAAAACTGTTTCCGGGCGCTGGCCGACCCGACCCGGCGCGACATCGTCCGAATTCTGGCGCAATCGGATATGTCGATCGCCCAGTTGACCGGCAGGTTCGACATGACCCGTGCGGCGGTGAAAAAGCACCTGACAGTGCTGTCGGACGGCGGGTTGATCACCGTTGAGGCGCGCGGGCGCGAACGCATCAACCACCTGAACCCGGCTGGCCTGGCCCCGATGCTAAGCTGGCTGGAATATTTCGACACCTTCTGGAACGACAAGCTGTCAGGTCTTAAAGCGGCAATTGAAAAGGACACAGAATGACCGGGACAACCATCCGTAAATCCATTTATCTCAATGCCACGCCGGAACAGGTCTGGCCCTGGCTTACCGATCCCGACAAGCTGGCCATATGGTTTCACAGACCAGGCGCCACACTGACGACGGGCGGGTCATTGGAAATGTGCGGTGACGATGGGGGTGCGCCGCTGATCTGGGGTAAGGTCACGGTTGCCCGCGCGCCCGAGTATCTGGAATATACCTTTACGATCAAACCCATGGGCGATGCTTCCAGCGTGGTTAAATGGACGTTGGAACCAGTTGATGGGGGCACCCGCCTGTCGCTGGAACACAGCGGTCTGCCCCAGGGCGGCGGGGCATTCGGGATGATCGAGGCCCTTGATATGGGCTGGGATGACCACATCACACGGATGCGAAAAGGTATCCGTGATGGCAATGGCTGACCGACCGCCCTTGTCTGGCCCGCCATTGCGCCTTATGTGGGTTGGGTGGCGGGCACTGCCCTGCGCGTGAATGGCAGCATTCCAGAGGCCTTAACTTTTCCTTTGGGAGCTGGCTCTGTTCGGGCCCTGGTCCGTTTACCTGGCACCCACCTGTACATACAGGTTCCCGGGAATCAAAACCACACGGCTGTTTGGTGGTCCCGCCACACTTATGATGCTCCTAGGGTCAGGACCCATTAATCCTGCACCACTGGTTTGAAAAAATGTCAGCCCCCGACCGGGTGGGGGCCTGCATTTTTTCAAAATGCCCGAACGGGGATTGTTCATAGCTTCCCACGCCCATTTCTTCGTCAGCTTCAGGAACCACGACGTCAGTCCAGCTTTTTGCGGATGCGCCGCACCGCCCACCAGACCCCGGCGATGACCGGCAGGGTGACGGCGGCGCTTAGCATGCCCTTGGTGATCCCCAGCGCGCCCGCCAGCGGATAAAGAAGATAGCCCGCCAGCGACACCGCATAGTAACTGATCGCCACCACCGACAGGCCTTCGACCGTGTGCTGAAGGCGCAATTGCAGGTCGGCGCGTTTGTCCATGCTGGCCAGCAGCGCCTGATTCTGGGCGCTGCGTTCCACATCGACCTGCGTGCGCAGCAGGTTCCCCGCCCGGATTGCCCGATCTGCCAGCGCCTGCAGGCGGGTTTCGGTTGATTTGACGGTCCGCATGGCCGGTTCGTACCGGCGTATCATGAATTCGGCAAAGGTCTGACGCCCGCCAAACCGCACCTCGCGCAGTGCCGCAATCCGCTGGCTGACAATCGCCTCGTATGCCCCCGTTGCGCCAAAACGGAACGAGGCACGCGCCGCCATTGTCTCTAACTCGGCCGAGATCGCCAAAAGCGGTTTCAGCGTTCCATCCGCCGGCTTGGCACCATCGGTCATTTCCACCATCAGTTCGCTTAGCTGGTCGTCCATATCTCCGATCGGTCCCGACAATTCCCCGGCGCGTGAAAACCCGAACATCGACATGGATTTATAGGTCTCTATTTCCAGCACCCGCTGAACGATACGCCCCACCCGGCGCTGGCCTGTGCCATCTGCCACAAAGATTGCAAATCGCTGATGGCCGGCCGGATCAATGCGGAAATCGCCCGCCACCGTGGCCGCCCCGTCCAGCACCTGCGCCACCGCCAGGCTTTCGGGCACGAACCAGTCGCGCAGCGCATCGGTGATGTCCTGGTGGCCCGGATGTGGCGCAACCCGCAGCACCGCCGAGGTGATCCGCTGACCGGGGGCCGCGGCCAGCCAGTCATCCGGGAAAACCTCAAAATTCGCGGGGTCAAAGGCGCGCGCGCTTAGCCCGTCGATAAAGGCCGTGTAGGTGACGAATTCGGTGTGCTGTTCCCATTTCAGCACGTGCCGCCCGATCTGGCCGGAATAATGCGTCGCCCCCGGTTGTGGGTGCGGCGCGCCGAACCGGTC
>DAOUPC010000070.1 GCA_030626365.1 Paracoccaceae bacterium | reverse complement strand
GGCGGGTGATTTTTCCGGGGTGACATCCCCGACGCTGGATCTGGCTGACTTTATCGGCACCCAGTTCACCACCGGTCCGGATGGTGATCTGTATCAACTGCCCGACCAGCAGTTTGCTAACCTCTATTGGTTCCGCAAGGACTGGTTCGACCGTGAAGACCTTAAGACCGCGTTCAAGGCCATGTATGGTTATGAACTGGGTGTGCCGGTCAACTGGTCGGCCTACGAGGACATCGCCGAGTTCTTCTCGAATGATGTCAAGGAAATCGACGGCGTAAGAATCTATGGCCACATGGATTACGGCAAACGCGCGCCCGATCTGGGCTGGCGTATGACCGATGCCTGGCTGTCGATGGCCGGTGCCGGTTCCAAGGGCGAACCAAACGGTGTGCCGATCGACGAATGGGGTATCCGCATGGAGGCCGGTTCGTGTAACCCATCGGGCGCATCCGTGTCCCGTGGTGGGGCCGCAAACGGCCCGGCGGCGGTTTATGCGATCCGCAAGTGGGACGAATGGCTGCGGGCCTATGCACCACCCGGTGCAGCAAGCTTTGACTTCTATCAGTCACTTCCGGCCCTTAGCCAAGGCAACGTGGCCCAGCAGATATTCTGGTACACAGCCTTTACCGCCTCGATGGTGGCCTCGCTGGAAGATGGCAACAACACGGTTGACGCAGACGGCAACCTGCTGTGGCGGATGGCACCCAGCCCGCATGGGCCATACTGGGAAGAAGGTCAGAAGGTCGGTTATCAGGACGTTGGTTCCTGGACGATCCTTAAATCGACACCGCTGGACCGGGCACAAGCCGCCTGGCTTTATGCGCAGTTCGTGACCTCCAAGACGGTTGATGTGCGCAAAAGCCACGTGGGCCTGACCTTTATCCGCAACAGTTCAATTCGGCACGAAAGCTTTACCGATCGCGCGCCGAAACTGGGTGGTCTGGTCGAGTTCTATCGTTCGCCTGATCGTGTGGCATGGTCGCCGACCGGCATCAACGTGCCGGATTATCCTAAGCTGGCACAGATCTGGTGGCAGCAGATTGGTGACGTCAACTCTGGTGCGTTCACCCCGCAGCAGGCCATGGATCGCCTTGCCAGCGAGATGGATCTGGTAATGTCCCGGATGCAGAAGGCGGATGAAGCCGCCAATGTCTATGGTGGCTGTGGTCCGCGTCTGAACGAGGAAAAAGACCCCTCGGAATGGCTGGGCAAAGGTGGTGCCAAGGCCGCACTGGCCAACGAAAAGCCCCAAGGCGTGACCGTCAACTATGACGATCTGATCGCCCGCTGGGCCAACAACTGATCAAAATGATCCTGGCCGGGGCGTGTGCAAACACGCCCCGGCCTTCTTAACCATAATAATACGGGCACGAGGGGCCAGGCGGGCGCATCAGCGGTCCTGCCACGGGGTGGAACATGTCACTTGAACTGAGAAACGTGACCAAACGGGTCGGGGCCGAGACGCATATTCATGCGACTTCTCTGTCGCTGGACGTGGGCGTTTTCAACATTTTGCTGGGGGCGACAAGCGCCGGAAAAAGCACGCTGATCAAACTGATGGCGGGGCTGGAAAAGCCGACCACGGGCGAGGTTTGGGTAGACGGGCAGAACGTCACCGGCCTGTCGACGCAAAAGCGCCAGATCTCTTTGGTACACCAGTTTTTCGTCAATTATCCGCATATGACGGTATTTGAAAATATTGCCTCCCCGCTGCGGGTTGCAGGTATTCCGAAATCCGAAATTGCAGGCCGCGTCGAAGAGGCTGCCAATATTCTGCAACTGGGGCCGATGCTGAAACGTTATCCCGATGAACTTTCGGGCGGGCAACAACAGCGCACCGCGCTGGCACGGGCCATCGTCAAGGAATCCAAGGCGATCTTTCTGGACGAACCACTGGCCAATCTTGACTATAAGCTGCGCGAGGAACTGCGCGAACAATTGCCTGACTTGCTGGCCGGGCGCGGAACAGTGGTGGTTTATGCCACGTCTGAACCGACCGAGGCCCTGCTTTTGGGTGGCAATACGGCGTTGGTACACGAAGGGCGTATAACCCAGTTTGGGCCGACGGCAGAAACCTATCGCACCCCGGCCAACATAGATTCGGCCATGGTCTTTTCAGACCCGCCAATCAATCTGGCCCCGGTAACCAAACAAGGCAACGAAATGCATATGGGCACGCAGGTAAAGTGGGCCGTATCGGGTGAAGTGGCGGGGCTGGCGGACGGCCCCTATACCGTTGGTATCCGCCCGCACTATGTGACGCCGACCCTGCCCAAGGCCCCGTCGATCCCGCTGAGCGGTATCGTGCAGATCACGGAACTTAGCGGATCAGAAAGCGTGGCGCACCTGTCGCTGGGCGATCAGAAATGGGTGTCGATCGCACCGGGGGTTCATTCCTATCAATTGGGCCAGGAACACGAATTTCACATGATTCCCGGCCAGTGCTTTTACTTTGCGCCGGATGAAACTTTGGTTGCCAGGGGGGCAGGGGCACATGGCTAAAATCACCATTGATAAGCTGCGCCACAGTTACAGCCCCAATCCGACTGGCCCTGATGACTATGCCCTGAAAGAGATTGACCTGGATTGGACCGATGGCGGGGCCTATGCGCTGCTGGGGCCGTCCGGGTGCGGAAAATCAACCCTGCTCAACATCATTTCCGGCCTGCTGACCCCCAGCGAGGGGCGGGTGCTGTTTGACGGCAAGGATGTCACCAACCTGCCCCCCGATCAGCGCAACATCGCGCAGGTTTTTCAGTTTCCGGTGATCTACGACACCATGACGGTTTACGACAATCTGGCCTTTCCGCTGCGCAATCGTGGGGTGGACAGTGCCCGTATTGATGCGCGCGTGATGGAAATTGCCACCATGCTGGAACTTGAAGACCGCCTGGCCACGCGGGCCTCGAATCTGACCCCGGATAACAAGCAGAAGATATCAATGGGGCGCGGGTTGGTGCGGGATGACGTGAATGTGGTGATGTTCGACGAACCCCTGACGGTGATTGATCCGGCCCTGAAATGGAAGCTGCGTTCAAAGCTGAAAGAGCTGCACCAGAAAATTGCCGTGACGATGATTTATGTCACCCATGACCAGACCGAGGCCCTGACATTTGCCGATCAGGTGGTGGTGATGCAGGATGGGGTTATTGTGCAGATCGGATCACCGGTTGAGCTGTTTGAACGGCCCCAGCATACGTTTGTCGGGCATTTCATCGGCTCTCCGGGGATGAACATCCTGCCGTGCGAGGTTGTGGATGGCGGGGCCACGTTCCAGGGACAGAAGATTGCACTGGAAGGCAAGGTTGTGAAAACCGGCCAGACAACCGAGATTGGTATCCGGCCTGAATATGTGCGCCTGTCCGACAGCGGCATTCCGGCGACCGTGCGCAAGGCGGCCGATATCGGGCGTCACACGGTGGTCGAGATGATGACCGGGGGTGTTGCGATCAATGCCATTACCGATGCCGCCCCACCCGAACCCGGAACCGAGGTCAGGCTGAGCTTTGATCCGGATCAGACGCGGGTTTACTCTGACGGCTGGATTGCGACGGAGGTGGCCAAATGAAAACTGAGAACCAAAAAGCCTGGTTGTTTGTCCTTCCGGTTCTGGCGCTGGTTGCCTTTAACGCGCTGATTCCGTTGATGACAGTGGTCAACTATTCGGTGCAGGAAACCTTTGGCAACAACCTGTTTTTCTGGCAGGGCCTTGATTGGTTCGAGAACATCCTAAGGTCTGATCGGTTCCATGCCGCGCTGGGCCGGCAGGTGATGTTCACCGCGATCATTCTGGCAATCGAAATCCCGCTGGGTGTGATGATTGCCCTGGCGATGCCCCGCAGTGGGCCTTGGGTTTCGGTCTGTCTGGTGCTGATGGCGCTGCCGCTGCTGATCCCGTGGAATGTGGTCGGGGCGATGTGGAACATCTTTACCCTGCCCGATATTGGCCTGCTGGGCTATTTCATGAACAACGTGCTGGGCGTCGACTATAACATGACCCAAAGCCCGACGGCGGCCTGGGTGACGATCATTGTCATGGATGTCTGGCACTGGACCTCGTTGGTGGTGTTGCTGGCCTATGCCGGGCTGATTTCGATCCCGGAACCGTATTATCAGGCGGCCAAGATCGACGGCGCGTCAAACTGGTCGGTGTTCCGCTATATCCAACTGCCCAAGATGAAAAGGGTGCTGACAATCGCGATATTGCTGCGCTTCATGGACAGTTTCAACATCTATACAGAAGTGTTCGTGCTGACCGGCGGGGGGCCGGGCAATTCGACCACGTTGCTGTCGATTGATCTGGTCAAGGTGGCGCTGGGCCAGTTCGATCTGGGCAATGCTGCGGCGATGAGCCTGGTCTATTTCGCCTTCACGCTGCTGGTCAGCTGGCTGTTCTACACGATCATGATGAGGGATGAAGAATGAAACGCCGCGCATGGATTCCGATCATCTATATCCTGTTTTTGATGGTGCCGATCTATTGGCTGGTGGTGATGAGCCTGAAAACCACCAATGAAATTCTTGGCGGGTTTTCCCTGTTCCCGCAGGAACTGACCTTTGACAGCTATCGGATCATATTCTCGGACCCGACCTGGTACTGGGGTTATATCAACTCGATCTCTTATGTGACGCTGAACACGGTGATCTCTCTGGCGGCGGCATTGCCTGCGGCCTATGCCTTTTCACGCTATCGGTTCATGGGCGACAAGCATCTGTTTTTCTGGCTGCTGACCAACCGCATGGCCCCGGCGGTGGTGTTTGCCCTGCCGTTCTTTCAGCTTTATTCGGCGGTGGGTCTGTTTGACACCTATCTGGCGGTGGCCTTGGCGCATTGCCTGTTCAACATCCCGCTGTCCGTCTGGATTTTGGAAGGGTTCATGTCCAGCGTACCCAAGGAACTGGATGAAACCGCCTATGTGGACGGCTACAGTTTTCCGATGTTCTTCGTGAAGATATTCCTGCCATCAATCAAGGCCGGGGTCGGCGTGGCGGCGTTCTTTTGCTTTATGTTCTCGTGGGTCGAACTGTTGTTGGCCAAGACCCTGACAGCGATCTATGCCAAACCTATCGCGGCAGTAATGACGCGAACCGCATCAAGTGCGGGGTACGAATTGGGGTTGCTGGCGGCGGCGGGGGTGTTGACCATCATTCCCGGGGCCATCGTCATCTATTTCGTGCGAAACTACATTGCCAGGGGCTTCGCCATGGGGAGAGTTTGATATGCTGTCATGGATGGCCTGGACCTGGCCAACGGCCTTGGTATTTATCTTTGTATTCAGCTGTATCGCCATTCTTGCGGTGATCGAGACCCGTTCGCCGGGGGGCGATGAACGCAAAGGGGTGCTGGGGCTGACCACCACCCGTGGTGATCGCCTTTTCATCACTCTTCTGGGGTCGGCTTATATCTTTCTGGCGTGGCTGGGCCTTGTCGGCACCCCGTTGTGGGGGCCACTGGGAATCGCCATTGCCTGGGGTGTTTTCTGCTTCTGGAAAGTCTGAAAAGGCAGGCGTTTGGTGCATCTGAAAAGCGCTGCTATTCATGATTCCTATAGAATCGTCACGAACCTGCCATTTTATCCCCACATTCGTTAAGCAAAACTGGTCCTTGAAACAAAGAACCGAAACGAGGGGCGTGGAGGTCTGTTCACATGAACCAGCCCCTTCAGAAATGGTAGCACGACTATGAAAATTCTCGCTGTTGATGATGATCGTATGATCCTCGAACTGCTGGACACCGCGATGACGATTTCCGGTGATTATGATGTACGGACTGCCATATCCGGTGAAAAGGCGTTGAAGATTCTGGCCGAGGACGGACCGGTGTTCGATTGTTTCCTGCTGGATATCCAGATGCCGGGAATCGACGGGACAACGCTGTGTCGGCGTATTCGTGACATGCCGGAATACAGCCGCACGCCGATCATCATGGCGACGGCAATGTCGCAGAAATCGCATATCGACCGCGCCTTTGTGGCCGGGGCATCCGATTATATCATGAAACCGTTCGACTTTACCGAACTGGAAACACGGATAGAAACCGCATGTCGGGTGGCCGCCACAAGGCCACAGGCCGATTCGGACGCATCATCGTTCGATACCATCCAGAAGGTTCTGAACAATTCGCTGGCCCAAAGCCTGAAAGAACCGTTTGAGGTTGGTAATGTCGATGGCATGGTTGGCTATGTGGCGTTCCAGAACTATCTGTTGACGCTGTCAATCACCAGCCTGCTGGGCACCAGCGTCCATGCGGTCAAGGTGGCCAATGTCGAGGACGTCTATTCTCTGGCCTCGCCAATTGAATTTCGCGGGATCATCGCCAAGATTGGTCAGGTCATCTCGACTGCGGTCGAGGGCGAAGACTGTATCTTTACCTATTGGGGCAATGGCACATTCCTGACCCTGCACCAGAATAACGAAAAATCCCGGCTGGCCGGTTTCGAGGGGCGCATACTGGACGCAGTCAGCCACCTGGCACGACGCGAAGGCTGGGCGCAGTCGGATAAGAAAATGCCGCATGTGGTGGTCGGTCGGCCGGCATCCATGAAATTCCTGAATAAATCCCACACTTTGAAGCGGGCGATTAACAGTGTTGAAAAACGCTGTATTCGTGCCAAGGAAGTCGGGGATGTCTTTGATCAGGCCGTGCGACCGGTAAGTGAAAACGATACCGGCTTTGTCGCACAACGCGAAAACTATTCGGATATCCTGCGGGAATACCTGCGCGAAGATGCCGCCGAACTGCGGGGCCGGGTTTAGGGCCAGACCCTAAGATTCTGACCCTAACCAATATTGCCCCGTCACCTATTCCGCTGGTCGGATGGTCGCCAGATTTTTCTTTAGGCGCGCACGCTGAATGATGCTTGGCTTGCAGTCGTCCTTGTTTGTGCGACGCAGATCATCGATTTCATCCATCGGATCGGACATCGGTTCTAGGTGCATCAGGGCAACTTGCGTATCGCGATCATCTACTTCCATTATCGGGCCTGCCGGTTCCGCGCTAAGGCCAAGACGGCCAATCCATCGGGACCAGACGGCCGGGACCAGGCCCAAAATGTGTTTGGCACCGTTTTCTTTGGCAGCCTTTATCAGACCGGCCATCAACATGGCCTGCACCCGTGTCCTTAGACGTGCCGGAACATCCTCGGACACAAAAACCCGTGAGGATTCCCAGATATCGGGATCTATCGGTGCGTCAAAATACAAAAGGTCCGATGGGATTGTCGTGACCAACCCCAGTTGGGCATCGCGGATCATGTAGGAATACATTCCGCATTTTGCCGTAGTCGGGGTAAGCCGTATCCCGGCCAACACCTGATCACCCCTGTGCACCGCGACCCAGCGACTGGACGGGTTATCATACTGGTCGTATTCCAGCCCGCCTGCCTCGGGAAGGGCCCACTGGTTCTTGACGATGAAGGATTCGCGCCGTGCCTTCAGTAAGTTCACGAACAAAGCGCCGTGTTCATGCATGTTGTGGAACGACAATGCCGTCGTTTCGATATCTTTCTCGGCTGCCATATTCTTGCCTATATTCTTCGCCAGTTTGACTGGTCTTGTGCCGTTTCCCGGCCGATTTTCCTGCTCACCCCCTCTGGCATGTAACCTGTGTACATGCCCGCCTGAGGGTCCGATCTGTATCTTGAAAAGTCGATACGGTTTACTTGTATGGAACAGAAACGGTACAGATGCGGATGCTTTGATCGGCATAAAATGCCGTTAATAACATACTGTTAGGACCGTTTTCTTGGTTGAGTGGTTTTGTTCTGCCCCTGTGATCTTTCTTACCCCTTCCAAAAGCACATAGATTTCTAAGAAATCCCACTGAAAATTCCCGAACTTGACGTATTATCGACATATTGTTGCAAAAACAGAACCACCGAATCACGAATTTCATTACAGATTTCAAGGTGGTGGCAGGATGACGCAGGTGGGCAGAAGCCTGCTGTTGCGGATTATACTTCCAACAACCGCATAATTTTGAAATTGCCATAAATCCGTCACGACTGAACCACACCAACCCCTATTTATTTACGTACCGACATTACAGACAACTAAAATTTACACGCGATTAGCCAACAGGAATTGAAATGCCAACATATCACGCAAAGTTCTGCATATTGGGTGAAGTGATCGAAATGTTCCGTTTTCAGGAACCGGCCCAACGGCTGCTGATTGACATATCGGCCCATCCTGGCCCGGATCAGGACACGCCGGAATTCGTCTATCGTACGTCATTTTCCGTTATTGACCCGACGCTGATCCATGATTTGCAAGATCGGGTTTCACCGGGCGATACCATCGAGGCAACCGGAACATTCTGGCAAACCGGATATGTGCAGCACCAAACGGGGTATATTGATACGACGTTTCGTCTGACCGGGTTTCAACTGATCCGCAAACAGGCTGCGCCTGCGGTTCGCAACAACCCCTATCAGGGTCTTTCCGCCTATCTGAACATGCACTGATCCAACCTTGAACCACCGCTTTGGGGTGAGCGCATAAATGAAGGGCAGTCGTCGTCTTTTTGCCCGAGTTAACTGTCATACTGGTAATGAATATAAGGGTATTGCGCACCAAAGTCGCAGATATGCCCTAAAGATGCATAAGGAACACGCGAATGTCCAACGTATCTCAGACAGGGGAGCACCCATCATCGCGCCCGATTTTTCAGGAAATAACTGGCCTCTTTTCCCGGTTAATTCGCTGTTTCGTGGACGTGTTGACGGATCGGAAAAACCTACAGTCCGGTCGCCTTTCACGACAATTGAAGGACTTTGTTCTTGGTGGGCATTCGCTTCTTTTGACGCGTCAGGGCATGTATTTCGGGTCTGGCCTGTTAGCGGCATACTATTATGACGCAAAGCTGGCGATTTTTACGTTTGCCTTGTGTCAGATAACCGAGGCCATTGAAAATGCCGTTTCCGCCAATGTGATACGCTGGAACGGCGCGGGCCTTCGCCGGGCGATACGCTATCAGAATCAATTGCTGGTGGCCTCTATCCTGAGTGCGATCTCGGTGGTGATATTCGCCATTATGGTTGCCGAGATCGAAGGCCAGAGCCTGCACTTTGTACCGCTTGTTTTCCTGCTTGCCGCCGGCGTTTTTGCCGCGATGAACAATCACCAGTTACCAAGTGTCCTTTATGCAAGGCTTTTCATTTATGGACTGGCATTTCTGTATATTCCGTTAAAGGATATCTGGGTGGTTCGACCACCGCTGTCCTCAGGGCTGTGGTTACAGTTTTTCACGGCGCTGTTTGTTCTGTTCTTCATCACCAACTGCTCGGTCATTTTTCTGAAACTGTACCGGACAAATCTGGATCGGTTGGACGAACTGCTTATTGAGCGGGACAAGGCACATGCCGCGTTTGAACTGAAATCGCAGTTTGTTTCGGTTGTCAGCCACGAATTGCGCACGCCGTTGCATTCGATCATGGGCTCACTAAGCCTGCTAAGCACCGGTAAACTTGATGAACATCCGGATCGCGCCCGCAAAATGGTAAAGATCGCCCATAGCAACAGCCAGAGATTGTCCAATCTGATTGACGACCTTCTTGATCTGCAAAAGCTGGAAACAGAAAAGATGAACTATGATTTCGCCCCGGTCGAGTTGACCAAAGTGGTGAATGAAACCATCGAGTCCATTCAGGGCGTGGCCGAGAAAAGTGAGATAGACATCAGGTTTGTTAACCCGGCCGTCAGCCTTGTTGCATGCGCCGATTACAGCAAAATTCAGCGGGTTTTGACCAACCTTATGTCCAACGCGATCAAGTTTTCGGATGTGGGCGGGCGCATTGATATTCGGCTGTTCGCCAACGCCGGGCGCGTCGGGGTCGAGGTCAGGGATTATGGCCTGGGCATTCCCGAGGGGGCGCGCGACGTGGTCTTTGGAAAATTCCAGCAGATCGATTCCTCGGATGAGAGAAACTATGCCGGTTCCGGGCTGGGGCTAAGCATCGCCGAACAGATCGTGGTCGCGCATAACGGGGTGATTGATTACGTCAGCGAGTTGGGCAAAGGTACGTCATTCATGTTCGAACTGCCGGTTTACGAAGGCTGACCCCTTACGAAGGCCCCAGATATTCAGCGACAATTCCTAGGGTCCCGACCCTAATTGGCCCCTTGAATCCACCCCGCAGGTAAGCTGCATTATGGGGCGGACGGCTGACGCGTCTGTGATGGCGGCGCTTACCAGTGGTAATACCGATGCGGCTGGGATTATGATCGCCGGGAACATTGCAGATCTGATCTGCGGTCCAGACCCTAAGGGAGAGACAGATGATAACTGGAACAATGATGCACCAACCGCTGACTATCAGTTCGCTGATTGCGCATGCGGCGCGGTATCATGGCGCAACCGAGGTGGTCTCGGTGGAAACCACAGGCGGGGTGATCCGGTCCAACTGGGCCGAGGTCGAGGTGAATTCCCGCAAGCTGGCCGCCGCACTTGAACGGCTGGGCATCAAGCAGGGACAGCGTTGTGGCACCATTGCCTGGAACAACCGTCGCCATCTTGAGGTCTATTATGGCGTGGCCGGGGCCGGGATGGTCTGTCACACGATCAACCCGCGCCTGTTCCCCGAACAACTGGTTTATATCATCAATCACGCCGAAGATCAGGTGCTGTTTCTTGACAAGACCTTTGTGCCGGTCGCGGCCAAACTGGGCGCGCATCTGAAAACGGTCAAACACGTGATCTATCTGGGGCCGCGCGACGAAGAACTGGCCGCGGCAGTCGACGGGTTACTGTTTTATGACGAACTGATCGCGGCCGAAAGCG
>DAOUPC010000179.1 GCA_030626365.1 Paracoccaceae bacterium | reverse complement strand
CCAGGCTGTCCTGAAGCGCGCTAAGAAAATGGGTTTCGTCCGGCACCAACCCGCCAACGCCGGGTCTGGCGCGGGCCTTTAGACCGGCATGGGCCAGCGCGACGGTTTCGCGCGCCAGATCATGCATCCTGATGGACCCGACCTGTGCCTGCAAACCATCCTTGGCCGCCGCGACGCGCAGGGCATCGCGGGTTTCGCTATCCCAGTCCTTGACCATATCCCAGGCACCATCCAGTGCGTCCTGATCATACATCAGCCCGACCCAGAACGCTGGTAGCGCACAAAGGCGGCGCCACGGGCCTCCATCGGCCCCGCGCATTTCGATGAACTGTTTGACCCGCGCCTCGGGGAATACCGTGGTCAGGTGGTCGGCCCAATCGGAAAGGGTTGGTTTTTCGCCGGGCAGGGCGGGCAGTTCCCCCTTAAGGAAATCGCGAAATGACTGGCCCAGTGCGTCAATATATTTGCCGTCACGATAGACAAAGTACATTGGTACATTAAGGACATATTCGGTCCATGCCTCGAAGCCGAAACCATCCTGAAAGACAAACGGCAACATGCCGGTGCGGGCCGCATCAAGGTTGCGCCAGACCAGCGATCGCCAGCTTTTCTGCCCGTTGACCTTGCCGTCAAAGAATGGCGAATTGGCAAACAACGCGGTGGCCACCGGTTGCAGCGCCAGGGCGACGCGCATTTTCTTGACCATGTCGGCCTCGGACCCGAAATCAAGGTTCACCTGAACGGTGCAGGTGCGGAACATCATGGATTTGCCCATGGTGTCGACCCGGTCCATGTAATCGCGCATCAGCTTGTAACGCCCCTTGGGCATCATTGGCATGTCCTCATAGGACCATTCCGGGGCTGCGCCAAGACCGATAAAGCCAACGCCGATCCTGTCGGCGATGTTCTTGACGTCCTTCAGGTGTGCGTTCACCTCGTCACAGGTTTCATGGATGGTTTCCAGCGGGGCACCGGACAGTTCCAGTTGCCCGCCCGGTTCAAGGCTGACATTCGCGCCGTCTTTTTCAAGGCCAATCAGGTTGCCTGCCTCGGTTACCGGGGACCATCCATGCTGGTCGCGCAGCCCTTCCAGCACCGCCAGAATTGAGCGTTCCCCCGCATAGGGCAGGGGTTTGTGGGTATCGATGCAATAGCCGAACTTTTCGTGCTCGGTGCCGATGCGCCAGTCTGCCTTGGCTTTACAGCCCTCGGCCAGGTATTCGGCCATCTGGCTGTGATGTTCGATCGGTCCGCCACCGGATTGGGGAATGGACATTGCGCGCTCCGAATACTGGTTGAAATGACTGTCGGTCAGAAGTGGGGTTAATTGTGCGAACTGTCAATGCAACGGTTGCAACATGACGCGATCACGGTTGCGTTCCCAGATCATGACCGGTTGGGTGCCGGGCCCGTTCAGTGCGCCCAGCATATATTCGGTCCGCAGGCCGGGCAGGGTGGCAAACACATCGAACAATGTTTCGGCCCCTTTGGCGTTGATGGGGATGTGCAGCGGGGGCTGGCCCGGTTGCTGTAACACCCAATGGGGCGGTTTGGCGGTCGGGTCCAGCGTTAGCCGCTCAAATTCAGATACTGCTACCGCGCCCCCTGTCAGCGGTCCGAAATAGGTGATCTGGCCTTCGTCCACCGTTACGATACCCGGTCCGTCGGAATTGGCACGAAACCGCGTGCGCTGAATGCCGACCACCACAAGGGCCAGTCCGGCACCAATCAGCAACCAGCCAACCCAGCCCAGCAAACCGCCGGGCCCCAGGACCCATGAAAGGCCCAGCATTGCGATGCCGGCGCCAATCAGGACTTCGCGCCAGCGCCAGATGGCGGTGCGTGCCTCGGGGCGAATAAAGCTCATTGTTGCCAGTCCCCCAGTGCATGCTGCCAAAGGGTTATCGCCGCCACCACCGCCGTGTCGGCGCGCAGGATGCGGGGGCCAAGGCTGATGATGTGGGTAAAGGGCAGGGCGCGCAGGCGGGTGCGCTCGGCATCCGAAAACCCACCTTCGGGGCCGATCAGGATCGCCCAGGGTTTGGCGCTGTGCGTCGCGGCAATGTCCGCCATGCCCGAAGGGGCCCCAATGGCGGCCTCGTCACAGAACATCAGTTGGCGCCCCTCGGGCCAGTCGGCCAGTATCCGGTCAAGTTTCTGCAACCCCGTTACTTCGGGTACGAATGTGGCACCGCATTGTTCGGCGGCCTCGACCGCATGGGCCTGAAGACGATCCTGACGCACCCGTTCGGAATTGGTGAAATCGGTTTGCACAGGAACAATTCGCGCCGCGCCCATTTCCGCCGCCTTTTCGACGATGAAATCGGTGCGGGCTTTTTTGATCGGTGCGAACAGCAGCCACAGGTCGGGGGGCATTTGCAGCGGCGCGGATTGCGTGTTCAGCGCCAGTACGCCGCCCCGTTTGCCGGCCTTGGCCACGGTTGCCTGCCATTCCCCGTCACGCCCGTTGAATAACGCCACAGCCCCGCCAACGGTCAGTCGCATCACCCCGAACAGGTAATGCGCCTGATCCCGGTTCAAAGGAACCGATTGCCCTGCCCCCAGGGGGTGCTCTACATACAGTCTGATTTTTGCATTCATAAGGGCATACATATGCAAGGCGATGCGCAGATGCCAGACGGTCAGGTTTCAGATGCGGTTTCGGGCAACTGGGTTGATACCCGTGCGCCGGCCTTTGCGCGCCCTTATCTGCGCCTTTCGCGTGCGGACCGCCCTATTGGCACGTGGTTGTTGCTGATCCCCTGCTGGTGGGGGCTGGTGCTGGCGATGTTGTGGGATCAGTCGCCACGCTGGGAGGACGCCTGGATTGCCATTGGCTGTGGGGCAGGGGCCTGGCTGATGCGCGGGGCGGGCTGTACCTGGAATGACATTTCGGACCGCAAGTATGACGCACAGGTGGAACGCACCCGGTCCCGTCCGATACCATCGGGGCAGGTCAGCGTATTACAGGCGGCGGTCTGGATGGGGCTTCAGGCGCTGATTGCCCTGGCGATATTGCTGACGTTCAACCGGGCGGCCATTGCCTTGGGTGTGCTGTCATTGTTGCCGGTGGCGGTTTATCCGTTTGCCAAGCGGTTTACCTGGTGGCCGCAGGTGTTTTTGGGGCTGGCGTTCAACTGGGGCGCGTTGCTGGCCTGGACGGCGCATGCCGGTGCGCTGCACTGGCCGGCGGTCATTCTGTACTTTGCCGGTATTTCCTGGACGCTGTTCTATGACACGATCTATGCACATCAGGACACTGAGGATGACGCGCTGATCGGGCTGAAATCCACCGCCCGGCTGTTTGGGCACGACACGGTGCGTTGGTTGAAATATTTCCTGGTGATCACTGTTGCGTGCATGGGGATGGCGGTGATTCAGGCGGTCATGCCGAATGGATCAATTCTGGCGCTGGTTCTGGCACTGGCGGGGCCGTGGGCGATGGGCTGGCATATGGCCTGGCAATTGCGTGGCTTTGATGCGCAGGACAATGCAAAAATGCTGCAATTGTTCCGGGTTAACCGCGATACCGGCCTGATTCCGCTGATCTTCTTTTGTGTGGCGCTATTGGGTTGATTGAACCCCGGCGCGTGGGGCGCTAGAAGGCAAAGACGGACCAAAGGATATCGACCCCGCCAATGCGCTTGTCAGCCCTGTTCATCACCACTGCCGCCATCCTCATGGGTGCGACCCTGTGCTTTGTTGCCGCCAGATTTTCGGTGTCTGCGGTCGAGGCACGAACCGAAATCGGTGTGCGCTTTGCACTGGATAGCGCTGCGCATGAATGGGCCGAGGTTCAGGCGGACGGGTTGAAGGTGATCCTGACCGGCACCGCTGCGAATGAGGCAACCCGGTTCAACGCACTTAGCCTGGCGGGTACGATGGTTGATGCTGCACGAATCATCGATGCGATGCAGATCACGCCCGGCGCAGAGATCATCGCGCCGCACTTTTCCGCCGAAATTCTGCGCAACGACAGTGGTATTTCGATCATCGGCCTGATCCCCGCCAGCACATCCCGTGAGGCGTTGATCAGCCAGTTGAGCCAGATCGAAAAGGCCGGGCAGGTCAGCGATCTGCTGCAAGTCGCCCATTACCCCGTACCGCGTGGCTGGGACGATGCGATGGGGTTTGCCGTGATCGCCCTGAACCGGCTGCCCCGTTCCAAGATATCGGTTTCGGCGGGGCAGATTGCCATTACCGCCATTTCTGACAGCATCGAGGCTAAAAAGATGCTCGAGGCCGAGATGAACCGCGCCGCACCACCGGGCCTGCGGATGGCGCTGTATATTTCCGCACCACGCCCGGTCATTACGCCGTTCACCCTGCGGTTTCTGATCGATGATGCGGGCGGGCGGTTTGATGTCTGCTCTGCCGATAGTGTCATTGCGAAGGCCCAAATCATGGCCGCTGCGCAGCGGGCCGGGCTGACGGGGCCGGCGACCTGTGTCGTCGGCATGGGTACGCCAACCTCTAGCTGGGCCAAGGCTGCCGGGCGGTCGATTCGGGCGCTGGCCAAACTGGGGGCCGGGTCGGTCACCATGTCGGACGCCGACATCACGCTGGTTGCCGTGGCGGGCACAGATAGCGCCCTGTTCGACCGGATCGTCGGGGAACTGGCCACCGCCCTGCCGCCGGCCTTTGTGCTGCATGCGGTCCTGCCTGTGCCAAAGGGCGCGCCGGATTCAATCGGACCCTCGGAATTCACTGCAACCCTTAGCCCCGAAGGGCTGGTGCAACTGCGGGGGCGTCTGGGCGATGAAAACCTGCGCCATATGGCCGATGCCTATGCCAGGGCGCGCTTTGGGTCCGAATCGGTCTATACTGCCACGCGCACGGTCGATGGCCTGCCGCCGGACTGGCCGGTGCGGGTGCTAAGCGGGCTTGAGGTGCTGTCCTTTCTGGTTAATGGCGCGCTGACGGTGACGGCGGATACCCTGACCCTGTCCGGCATATCAGAACGTGAAACAGCCAGCGCCGAAATTGCCGGCCTGCTGGCTGACAAGCTGGGCGGTGCGGGCACATTCGCACTGGATATCACATTCCGCCGACCGCCTGATCCGGTTGACACAACCCCGGACCCCGAAACCTGCGAGGCCGACCTGGCGGCGGTTCAGGCCGCTGCCAAAATCGCGTTCGAACCGGGCTCGGCAACGATTGCTGCGGGGGCGTTGGATACAATGAACACCATCGCCGATATCCTGACCATATGCGGTGAAATCCGGCTGGAGATTCAGGGCCACACAGATAGTCAGGGCCGCGAGGTGATGAACCAGAACCTAAGCCAGGCGCGGGCGCAATCGGTGCTGAATGAACTGCGTGCGCGTCGGGTGCTGACCTCGTCCTACGTGGCTGTGGGTTATGGCGAAAGCCAGCCGATCGCGGACAATGACACAGAAAAGGGGCGTGAAGACAACCGGCGTATCGCCTTTCGCCTGATCCGGCCCAACCTGGTGGACGAAGAGGAAACCATGCTTGAAAGCACGGCGCAGGCTGGCGAAGCTACGGTATCGGATGCGCCGGTAAAGCCAGCCCCGGACAACAGCACAACCCAGGCCAATGAGAAAACCGACGGCTCTGCCGGGGAGGATACCAGCAATGAACAGAACTGAGTTCATCTTGACCACAACCATCATCCTGTTTGTCGCGTTTGTGATGGGGTGGTTCGCGCATTGGCTGGTGCATCGGTTCACACGGGTGAACCAGAAAGACGTGGGCGAACTGGACCGGATGAGCCAGGAACTGCACGAGGCCGAGGAAACCCGGGATCAGGCAATCACCTATCTGCAACAACGCGAGGCCGAGTTGAGCAATCAACTGATCCAGACCGAAGCGGAACTGAACGCAGCCATGGAAGGCCTGCGTGATGCCCGCCTTGAGGCCGAAGAAATGCGCACATATATAGAGCGGATGAATATCAGCGAGACGTAACAGGCCCCGGTTGGTGCGGTGGGTGGCGCGTCGTTTACCCCTGCCAGCGATCCAGCGCGGCCTCGTCTTCGTCCTTGGCGGCGACCCAGGCGGTGCCATCCCGGGTGATCTCTTTCTTCCAGAATGGCGCGCGGGATTTCAGGTACTCCATCAGGTATTCTGCCGCCTCAAACGCATCCCGGCGGTGGGGTGCGGCGGTGGCGACCATCATGATCTGATCGCCCGGCGACAACCGCCCAT
>DAOUPC010000087.1 GCA_030626365.1 Paracoccaceae bacterium | reverse complement strand
TTTCAATCTATGTCATTGTCATTCTGGCGGTGGCTTCCTTTTTCAAACGGGACCAGATCAGGGATATGACCGGGTGGTCATTTGCCTGGGTGCACTCGCAGGTTGTCGCCGTATCTACCGCCCTGTCTGACCCTGTCGCAGAAACGGCCAGCGCCACAGTGGGCGAAATCCAGCCCTCCGTCAGTGCCACGCCCCCTGAAACCGAAACCAAACGGCCTGCGCCGGCACCTGCCACAGCGGCCACAGTTCAGCCCCCTGTTCAGCCCGCCGCTCAACCCGCAGTTCAACCCGCAGTTCAACCCCCTGTGCAACGGCCTGCACCCCGCACAGGCGACGCCAAAATGCGCCTGCGCAAGGCGCGTCAGGCCTATTGGCGCGGCGACATTGCCCAGGCCGAGGCCCGCTATGTCGCGTTGGTCCGGGATCTGCCGGGGGACCCGGATGCAAGCGGGGAACTTGGCAATATCTATTTCGCCCAGCGGCGTTTCGACAAGGCGGCGGATGCCTATCTTGTGGCCGGAAGGTTATTGCTGAAAACCGGGAACCGGGCGCAGGTACTGCCCCTTGTCAACGTGTTACAATCCATTGCGCCCCAAAAGGCCGCCATGCTGCACGCGCTGATCAACAAAGCGCCCTCCAGTTAGGTCTGCTGTGACTGTCCCCGCCCACTGCTGGCCAGCGCCGCCAGAAGATAGACCACCAGAACAATCCCCAGCGCGCCCACAACAAACATCATCAGACCCGCACGCAACGGGTCAATCCCGGTCAGTTGCGGGGCGTGCGACAACACCTGATCGGGCAGCGCGCCGGTCACAACGGCCCAGCCCAGCGTAACGCCCATCCAGCCCAGCAATATTGCGCCCGTACCCCCGACCAGCCAGCGCATTCCGCCATGCGACCCCCGCAAGGCACGGCGCAGGGCCGTCATGGGCCGGGCCACATCACGCTGTACGGCAATCAGCGCGGGCACCACCAGCAACACCAGCAACAGGCCAAACCCCAGCCCATAGACCAGTGTGATCACTGTCGGCTTCAGGAACTGCGCCTGCTGCGAGCGTTCAAACAACAGCGGGGCCAGCCCCAGAACCGTGGTCATCGTGGTTAGCATAACCGGCCTTAACCGGTCCGCTGCCCCGTCAATAATCGCCGGAATCAGCCCACGTTTGGCCGCGTATTCGTCAATGGTGGTAACCAGCACAATGGAATCGTTGATGATAATTCCGGTCATGCCCAGCAGGCCAACAACCGTAAACATGCTTAGCGGGACATCCCAGGCGTTATGCCCCCAAATGGTGTCGACCAACCCGAACGGGATAATCGCCATCACCACCAGCGGCCTTGTCCAACTGGCAAATACCCACGCCAGCACCAGATATATACCCGTCAGACACAGGATCAGCCCGGTGCGCGCGTCATTCAGGAACTTATCTTCCTGCTCGCTCAGGCCGGCCACGCGCCATTCCACCTGCCGTTCACTGGCAATCTTTGGCAGAATTTCCGCCTCAAGCGCGCGGGCGACTTCGTCTGCCCTTGCCGGGTCGTCTTCGGATATGTCACCCGTCACGCTGATCAGGCGGATGCCGTTTTCGCGCCGTACCGTGGAAAAGCCGCTGCGCTGCGTGACGCTGACAATATCGGCCAGCGGGACATAGGCCCCCTTGGGCGTGCGCATATAGGTCCGTTCAAGAAAATCCGCCGTCAGTTCGTCATCGGGCAACTCAACCCTTATGGCCGCACTGCGTGGTCCGTCGGGATAGGTTGCTGCCTCGATCCCGTTCAGCCGGGCGCGCAACGCCGACCCCAGCGCGTCGATGGTAAAGCCCAGCGCCTGACCCTGTGCGGTCAGGTCCAAAATCAGTTCCTGTTTGTCATAGGCCAGATTGTCCTGCACCGCCGACACCTCGGGATAGCGCAGCAGGGCGGTCTGCAAATCCTCGGACGCCGCTTTCAGCGTCTGCACATCCGCGCCATAGAACTGCACATCCAGCGCATCGCCCCCCGGCCCTGACCTGTGCCCGCGGAATGATACAACCTCGGCCTGCGGGTGGCGGCGCACCTTGTCCTGCAATTCGCCGACAAAGGCAAAGCTGGAATAGGGTCGCAGGTCGGCCTCGATCAGTTCGATCGAAATGCCGCCCAGCAGGTCCTTGCCCTTGGTTTCGACCCCGGACAACCCATAGCCCGCATTGCCGCCAATCTGGGCCATCACATAAACCAGCGGGTTCAGGCCATGCTTTTCCTTGTATTCCAGTCCCAGCGCCTCGGTGGCGCGCTGCATCTCGCGCATCATCGCAAGCGTATCGGCACGGGTGGCCCCCTCGACCATTGCGAAATTACCGCTGACTGACCCACGTTCCGGCGCGTTGAAGAACCGCCATTTGACATCCCCCTGAATGAACACGGCCAACTGGCTGGCCAGCACGACCGTCACCCCGGCCAGCACCACATAGCGCCCCCAGATCACCCACACCATCAGGCGGCGAAATACGCGATCGCGGAACCAGCGGAACCCGGCGTTCACCACCCGGTTGGGCAGATCATACCAGTGTTCATGGGCCGTGTGGGCAATGGCGTGGGACATGTGGTTGGGCAGGATAAGAAAGCATTCGACCAAAGACGCCAGCAGCACGACGATAACCGTAAACGGAATATCCTTGATCAGATCACCAAAGCGCCCGCCAATGATCACCAGCCCGAAAAAGGCAATCACCGTGGTCAGCGTGGCGGCAAATACCGGCATGGCCATGCGGCGCGCGGCGTTTTCGGCCGCCTGCACCGGATGTTCACCCAACCGGCGCACCCGGAAATCAGCATGCTCACCCACCACAATGGCGTCATCCACCACAATACCCAGCGTGATGATCAGGCCAAACAAGCTGACCATGTTAATCGTCAGCCCCGCCGCATACATCAGCGCAATCGCCGCAAACATCGCCGCCGGAATACCGGCCGCCACCCAAAAGGCGATCCGGGCGTTGAGAAACAAAAACAACAGCGCCACCACCAGCCCCAGCCCCACCAGCCCGTTATCAATCAGGATGTTCAGGCGTCCGGTTATTGCCTCGGCCCTTGTGCGGATCAGTTCGATCGTCACGCCGTGGGGCAGGCTGGCCTGCATCTGTTTCGCCACTTTTTCAACCGTCGCCTGTATCCTGATCGCATCCCCCCCCTCTGAGCGGTCTATGCGGATCGATATGGCCGGGTTGTCGCCAACGTAATAGCTGCGCTTGCGGTCCACGCCCTCGACCCGGATGCTGGCCACATCCCCGATGGTCAGTTTTGATCCATCCGCGTTTGAACGCAGCGCGATACCGGCGATGTCGTCCGGCGTGCGTTTTTCGGTGCCCGTGCGGACCCGTGCATTGGCCCCGGTTACATCGCCCGCCGGGTCAGCGTTGACCTCGGCGGCAATGGCGCTTGCGATTTCGGCCATGCGGATGTCATTGGCCACCAGACTGGCCGAGGGCACCTCGACAATCGTTTCGGGGGCCGCGACGCCGCGAATAGAGGCACGGGTAACCCCGACACTGAACAGACGTGTGACGAATTCGTCGGCAAACAGGCCCAGTTGTTGCGGTCCCACAGGGCCGGTGATTACCACATCCGTCACCCTGTCGCGCCAGCGCCCGCGCCTTACCTTGGGGTCATCGGCACCATCCGGCAGCGCGCCAACCCCGTCCACCGCCACCTGTACGTCATCAGCCGCACGCGCCATGTCCCAGCCCGGTTCGAACTCCAACACGATGGTGGCCCGCCCCTCGCGCGAAACCGAGGCAGAGCTTTCGACCCCGTCCACCCCCAGCAATGCGGGCTCCAGTATCTGCACAATTGCGCCGTCCACATCTTCGGGTCCGGCCCCATCCCAACTGACCGTGACCCGCACATTGTCGATGATCACATCGGGAAAGAATTGCGCCCGCATGTTCGGCATCGCCGCCGCGCCCAGCACCAAAAGCACCAGCAACAACAGGTTGGCGGCCGTGCGGTGGCGGGTGAAATAGGAAAGCAACCCACCGGCTGCGTGGGGAATGTCACGTATCATCGCACCACCAGCGGACTGGGCCCCCCATCACGCCCGGCATTGCCCTAGCCCCCCATCCGCGATTCGATCCGCTGCACCAACTGCGCAGGCACCTGTACCTCGGTCAGTTGTTCCAGCACCTGCACCCGTACTTCGTCCGCCATCCTGCTGGAGCCTTCGACAAAGGCCACCAACCGGGCGCGCCGTTCGTCGCTGAGGTTCAGCATGGTTGCATCCGGCACCGCCTGCACCTCGTCCTGAAGCGGGCGCACACGGATACCCGCCCCCAACAGCGGCGTGCGTCCGATCACCACCCTGCGCCCCGCCAGACCCGCGCCGCGCAACAATACCTCGTCGCCCTGCCGGCGAACCAGTTCAACCGGCAGCGCCTCTAGGCGGTCATCCTTGCCCAGCACCAGAACAGTGCCCGCCGCATCCAGCGTCGAGGCAGGCAGGCGGGTCACATTGGACAACGCCGGTTCATCCACCAGAACAGTGACAAAATCCCCCGGCTTGAAACCCGGTGCCTCGCCCAGCCGTGCAAATATCACGCGCCCCGACTGGCCTTCGCCGGTTGCGGCACTGTCCCGGTTGATCCGGCCACTGGCGTTCAGGTCGGCGGCACTCAGGTCAACCCCGGTCACGTTCAGCGTGGCCACCACCGGCCCCGGCACCAATGCGCCGTTCTGATCCAGCAGCCGCGCATATTGTGCCGTCGAGACCCGGAAGGTTACCTCTAACGCTGCCGGATCAACCAGTTCCGCCAGCTTTTCATTGACCGATACCAGGCGCCCCTCGACCAGCGACACAGCGCTTAGCGTGCCATCAAACCCGGCCCGCACGGTCATCTCGGCCAGATCCCGTTCTGCCCCGGCAAGGGTGATCCCGACCCGTGCCAGCCGTGTTGCCGCCTGATCCACCCGGCCTTCGGCGCTGGCGATGGCCTGACGTCGTGACAAGACCGCCTGACGTGACGCGGCGGCGGCCAGTTCAGCGGTTTCAACCGCCGCTGCCGTTCCAACGCCGCGCGCTTTCAAATCCACCTGACGCTGATGCGCCCGCGTGCGCAAAGCGGACTGATCGCGGGCCGCTTCCAGTTCATCACGGGCCAGAACCAGACCGCGCGCGGCGTCGCGTTCTTCTGCGTGGGCGTCCAGCAGATCGCTTTGGACCCGGTCCAGAGCGGCCTGTGCATCTGCGGGATCAATCCGCACCAGCACATCCCCCGCCCGGACAACCCCGCCTTCTTCGAAACTGGCCGCCAGCCCGATCACCCGCCCGCCCGCAGGGGCGCGTATTTCCAGTGTCCGGCGGCTTTGAACCTGACCAAAGGCCTGTAGAACCGGGGTAATGACCTGCATCCGGACGGTTATCACGTTGACCGCGAACACCCGCTCTTTTGGGGTGGGGGCGGGGCGTTCATTGGCCATCCGGGTTTGCACAGCGGACATCACCAGCTGCGCGGCATAAACCAGCAAGGCCAGCGTCAAAGACGCCAGCAATACCCCAACCAGACTTTGCCGTAAAAACCGCATTCGCTAACCCGTTTTAGATTTGCCAAACTCAAGCCACATCCATCTGTAACGAGTTTGCAAAAGAACACCAAGCCACAAGGGTGTCAGCGCGTATCAGGCCAGCACGTTCAGCCATAACCAGACCGTCAGGATGGAAGCCCCGGTAGAAATCAGCACAGACGAGGCCGCAACCTTTTTTCCGCACCCGTACATATTGGCAAAGATATAGGCGTTGAAACCCGGTGCCATGGACGCCGTCAGCACCGATGAACGAAACAGATCCTGGGGCAGCGACAGTGACATGCCAAAGAACCAGACCAGCGCAGGATGTACCATCAGCGAAAGGACGCAAACAAAGCCGATGATGCGCAAATCGCCCTCGGGGCGGTACTGGACCAGCACGCCGCCCAGTGCGAACAGCGCCCCCGGCAGGGCGGCGCGTGTAATCAGCCCCAGCGCATCACTGGTCACCTGTGGCAGGGTCAGCCCGGACAGGTTGACCACGAACCCAAGCCCGATACCAAGAATCAGCGCATTCTTGAACATGGCGGAAACCACTGATCTGGCGAACACTTTCCCGCTTTTGCCGTGGTTGCGGACAAATTCCATCACGGTGATGCCCAGCCCGTAACAAAACGGGGCATGAAAGGCGATGATGGCATAGTTGCCGGTCAGGTTTTCCACCCCATAGGCGCGCTCGGTTATCGGCAGGCCCAGCAGGACCGAGTTAGAGAACAGCGCACAGAACCCGATGGCGACGCAATCCTCCCAGTTGCGCCGGAACAAGAAACGCGCACCGGCGATTCCAAGGGCGAAACAGATGGCGGCCCCGGCATAAAAGCTAAGCATCAGGCGCGGATCAAAGCTGGCCGACAGGTCCAGCGTGGCGATGGCATAAAACAGCAGGCAAGGGATGGCAAAGCCCTGGGTGAACCGCATTATCCCGTCGATATGGGATGCGGTGAAATACCCCGCGCGGGTAGAGGCATAGCCAGCCCCGATCACCAGAAAGACCGGCAGGATGACGTCAATCAGGGTCTGAAACATAAGGTCGCACGTTTGTTGCCGGTCCGGGGGGCCTCTGACGGGCATTTATGGGGCGCGGTAAAGGTGGGCATCTTAGGTCTTGATAGGGGCATGAATGCACATGCCGTCATGGGCCGGGATGATATGGTCCGGGGTCTCTGCCGCAACGGTTTCATAATCAAGATCAATATGCATGTTGGTCAGGATTGCCTGTTTCGGGGCCAGATCGGATATCCATTCCAGTGTTCGCGCCAGATGCGAATGGGTCGGGTGCGGGGTGCGGCGCAGGGCGTCAACAATCCAGACATCAAGGTTTTGCAACTCGCTACGCGCGGTTTCATAAAGGTCGGCCACATCCGGCAGATAGGCCAGATCGCCAATACGAAAACCCAGGGATTCGATGCTGCCATGGCCCACGTTAAAGGGGCGAAAGTTGATCGGGCCACCGGGACCGTCGATGTCGAACGGGCCAGAGATGGTTTTCATGTTCAGGATCGGCGGATAAGGGGAGCCTTCCGGCTGCACAAAGGCATAGCCAAATCGGGAAAACAGCGCATTCTGGGTATCGCCATCGGCCCACACGCAAACCCGTGCGCGCATGTTGAACACGATCATTCGCAGGTCGTCGATGCCATGCACATGGTCCGCGTGGGAATGGGTATAGACCACCCCGTCCAGCCGATCTGTGCCGGTATCCAACAGTTGGTTGCGCAAATCAGGAGAGGTATCAATCAGCACGCTGGTCGTGCCGCCCGCCCCGTCTCGTTCAACCAAAAGCGAACAGCGGCGGCGGGTGTTTTTGGGGTTATCGGGGTCGCAATCGCCCCAATGCCCCCCCAGTCGTGGCACGCCGCCGGATGATCCGCAGCCCAGAATGGTAAAGCGCATACCGGCCATCAGGCACCACCTTTGTACTGTGCCACCTTGGGAAACAGGCGGTCGAAATTGGCCTGGGTCCGGGCCGCAAACGCGGCATAGTCCATGGCAAATATTTCGGCCCCGATACGGGCCGTGTACGCGGTATAGGCCGGTTCGTTACGTTTGCCACGATGCGGCGGCGGGGCCAGATAGGGTGCGTCGGTTTCCAGCAATATCCGGTCAACCGGGGCGGCCGCGAATATATCGCGCAGTTCCTGGCTTTTGGGAAAGGCGGCAATCCCGGACATGGACAGGTAAAACCCAAGATCAAGGGCCGCACGGGCCAGTTCAGGACCAGAGGAAAAACAGTGCATGACACAGCCAAAGCTGCCTGCCTTGCTTTCGGCGGCCAGAATACGGGCCATATCATCATCAGCGGCACGCGAATGGATGATCAGCGGCAGACCTGTCTGGCGTGCGGCCTCGATGTGGATAGCCAGGGATTGTCGCTGCACCTCGGCGCTTTCGGATGTATAGTGGTAATCCAGCCCGGTTTCGCCAATGGCGACAAATTTCGGATGCGCGGCCAAAGCGACCAGTTGATCGACGCTGACCATTGGTTCGCTGGCGGCGGACATCGGGTGGGTGGCAGCGGCGTAAAACACCGGCGCGTGGGTCTCGGCGATGGCGCGCACGGCGGGTTCATTTTTTAGCTTGGTGCAGATTGTCACCATACGCGTCACGCCGGCCTCGGCGGCACGGGCGATGATATCGTCAAGCTGACCGTCGAAATCGGGAAAATCGAGGTGGCAGTGACTATCGGTAATCCGGGGACTGTCGGCAATCTGGGCGGTGTTGTGTGCTGTTTTGGTCATATGCGCCTGTGGTTTTGATCTGCACGCAAGGAAAGGCCCATTTCGACGCGTCGTTGGCGGGCTAGCGCGCAGCGGTTTCCTGCATCTTGAAAACCGTATCTAGGACAAGTGCCGCGGGGTCAAGGTTCACGGCCTTTCCGTGGCGGGTGCGTGTGGTGATGGTGGCGGCGACCCCGGCCCATGCGCGGGCCCGTTGCGGGTTTGGTGACAGGCGGGTCAACACCTGTGCCTCGCCCGGTGTGGCCTCGGGGGGGGGGGGGGTGCCGGTGGCCCCGGTGCGGGCAAGGCGTGTCATGGCGATATCGATCAGGTTCAGCAGCAGATCGAACCTTTCAGAAGCCCCCCGCTGGGCGGCGCTCTCGGCCAGCGCCAGCGCGCGGGGCCGGTCAAGCCGGGGCAAAGAGGCAAGGACCGCCATCAGTTCACCGTATATCTGCAACCCGCCCAGTGTGGTCATGCGCAGCGCATCCCCCACGGACCCGGCCGCCAGGGCCGCCAGATGATCGGGGTTGTCCGGCATCTGAACGCCGGTTGCGGCCAATGCCGCCTGCATGTCCTGCGGTTTCAGCGGCGACAGGCGCAAACCCCGGCACCGCGAACGGATTGTCGCCAACAGCCGCGATGGCTGATGCGATATCAACAGAATGGTGGTTCGGGCGGGCGGTTCTTCCAGCATTTTCAGCAGGGCGTTGGCCGCGTTTGCGTTCATCTCGTCCGCGGAATCGACAATCACCACCCGGTGCCCGCCATCCACCGCCGACAGGCCGAAAAAGCGGTTCAGCTTGCGCACGTCATCAACGACGATCTCGTTGCGCATCTTTCCGGTCTTTTCGTTGGCACTGCGGGTGATTGTGGCCAGCCCCGGTTCGCCGCCCGCAAGCATTCGCCGGGCAACAAGGTGGTTGGGGTCGATGTCCAGCGTCGCGGGCGGCGGCGGCGCGCCGAACAGCCCGTCATCAGCGCCATTGGGTGTGGCCAGCAAAAACCGTGCGATGCGCCACGCCAGCGTTGCCTTGCCCACGCCGCGCGGCCCGTGCAGCAACCATCCGTGATGCAACCGCCCGGCATTATAGGCCGCCAGAAAATCCGCCTCGGCAGTGGTCTGGCCGTATAATTGCGCGGTTTCGCGCGGGTGCGGCGCGCCGGGGGCCTGATCGGGTGCTGGCAGGTCCGCGCTGCTCATCTCAGTTCCTGACGGACGGTGTTGAGCACATCCAAAGCCACGGTTTCTATTGCGCGCGCCCCGTCGATAACCCGGAACCGGGCCGGAAATTCATCTGCCAGTGCCAGAAAACCGGTGCGCATCCGGCGTTGCAGGTCGGGGCCAAAATCCTCAAACCGTTCTTCGTGCCCGTTGCGGCCAAGGGCCCGTTCCAACCCGGTCTCCGGGTCCATGTCGATCAGGATCGTCAGATCGGGTTCGCGTTTGATCATCAGTCCGTGCAGTTGATCCACCAAAGCGCGCAAATCCCCGCGTGACAG
>DAOUPC010000165.1 GCA_030626365.1 Paracoccaceae bacterium | reverse complement strand
GTCCAAGGCGCTGCCCCGCGATAGCTATCAAATGCAGGCGACGCTGAGCAACGGCAAGCGGGCCGATTGCCTGATCCACCTGCCCAACCCGCCGGGACCGATTGTTATCGACAGCAAATTCCCGCTTGAGGCCTATGAGGCGCTGCGGCGGGCGGAAACAAAACCCGAGGTGGCCGAGGCGAAACGGATGATGGTCACGTCTGTCCGGGTGCATATCAAGGCCATTTCCGAACGTTATATCCTTGAGGGCGAAACCGCCGACGGGGCGCTGATGTTCCTGCCCTCCGAGGCGGTTTACGCCGAATTGCACGCGAATTTCCCGGAACTGGTGCGCGAAGGGTTTGCCGCACGGGTCTGGATTGTGTCGCCGACCACCTGCATGGCGACGCTGAACACCATGCGGGCCATTCTGAAGGACGCAAGGATGCGCGAACAGGCCGGGGCGATCCGCAAGGAACTGGCGCTGCTGCACAAGGACGTAGAGCGGTTGGGTGATCGGGTTATCAATCTGGACCGGCATTTCGGGCAGGCGGCCAAGGACATCGCCGATATCAAGATCAGCGCCGACAAGGCTGGCCGCCGGGCGCTGCGGCTGGATCATTTCGATTTTGAAGAGATTGCGCCGGACAATGTGAGCGAGGCTGTGCCGTTAACCAAGCAAGAGACGTAACCGGCGCGTCACACCCTGTTTGCGCAAGATCAAAGACGGCAGATGGCGTCCCGGTATCTGATTGGATTAACCCAAGCGAACAAAAGGATCACGGGGATGTTGGAAATTTCTGCACGCAAGGTCGCACAAGTCGCGCTTATGGGACGAGAGTTGGAGCGCGCCGAGGGTGAATTGCGCGCCTTTGTTGACCGGATGAGCGAAGATGAGCAGGCCGAACTGGTGGCGATCATGTGGATCGGGCGCGAAAGCTTTTTCGCCGAGGATCTGGCCGAGGCGATTGCCACGGCCAAGGCCGAGGCCACGACCCCATGCGCGGATTACCTGCTGGGAACGCCGCACCTGTCGGACCATCTTGAGAACGGTCTGGATGCGTTGGGGATTTCGGCGGCCGATGTGGAAGATGGGTTGATGTAGGCCAAAGCCGGGCCCGAAAAAACGGGCGCGCTTTGGGGGTTTGGCCCGCCAGAGATTTCATGCCTCCGGCGGGGATACTTTCAAACAGAAGAAGATCAGGACAGATGGTCGACGATTTGCAGGTGTTGCGTTAGCCGGTCAATTTCGCCCATCCATTGCTGCACCAGTTTGGGGTCACTGGGGGCTGCATGAACACCTGCCGGGATGGCGCGGTTTTGCACCGCTTCGACCGCCAGAGATACCGGAACCGAGACCAGGCGCGCCATGGCTGTGCCCCGCGCATCGCCCCAGGCATCCATCACATAGGTTTTGTGCCAGACCGGCACGCCGTCGCGGTCCGCCTGAAGCCCGACACAAAGGACCACCCGGTCGGGTTCGCCTTTGTCATAGGCATTTTCGGCCCAGAACTGATCTGACATTTCTTTCAGGCGGGCATCACCCGAGGGGCCGGACAGGGTTTCCACCTCTTTGAACACATCGGCCCAGGCGTCGGCCCAGCCGTTCAGGCGAAGGGTGCCGCGGACGAATTCCCGCACGGGCCAGTTTGCGTCAAATTCATATTGCGCCATGAAGGGGACGCTGTCGCGGTTCGGGTAGACCTCAAATGTTTCGGGGGTGGGCAGCGGGGCGCTATAGCTGGAAATGGCATCCCAGGGGCGATTGACACGCAGTTCAGAGTAGTTGCGGATCGAGCGCGAGGGAGAGCGAAGCGCCTTGAGCACGCCCAGTGGCGACCAGCTGAATTTATAGCGGAACGGGTTGGCGGTTTTGGGGATGCCGCCGCAATACGAGATAAAGCTGAGGTGGTTGCCCGCGTCAAACGCATCAGAGGCACGGTAGTCGGCCATCAGGGCGTGCGCCATCAGGTGGTCGATGCCGGGGTCAAGCCCGACTTCGTTGACCAGTGCAACACCTGCCGCAAGGGCCGCGTCGTTCAGGGCGTGCATTTGCGGGGCGATGTAGGACGAACTGACAAAATGCGCGCCCTTTGCGATGGCCAGTTCGGCCAGCGGCACATGCCAGTCACCGGGCAGCATTGAGACAACCACATCGCCAGCGGTCAGCGTGCTGGCCAGCGTGTCGATATCAAAGGCGCGGATGTTTTCGGTCAGGTCGCCAACCGCATCGCGTGCCTTGCCGGTTGTTCGGTTCCAGACGGTTACGTCATGGCCATTTTCGATCAGCCTGCGCAGGCCGGGAATGGCCGAAAGACCGGTGCCGCACCAGTGGATTGTCATGTTTCAGATCCCTTTCATATGTGTGTCGAAAATGGCCTTTGCCCGGCCCCAGACCCCAGTGGTCAAACTGTCCAGCGCCAGAAGCGATGGCAAAAGCTGGCCGGCGTAATCCTGTGAGGATTCAACTGGCAGCATTGAGGGCAGGTTATCGATGGCCGTCACATCCAGCGGCGGGGTGTCATGCACCCGCAAGGCCGGTTCGTCCCATGTTGTTGTGTGGTCATAGACCTTGATCGGGGAAAATTCGCTGTCCGGGTCGCAGGCGATATCACCGATGACCGTCAGGGCACGCTGGCTGGTTTTGGCAGTTGCAGGCACAAACACCGGGGTGCCGGGGCGGGCCAGGATACAGTTGAAAAAGATGTCATGGGTCAGGATTTCCGGGAACGGCCCCCCATGCGCCGTTTCGGCCATGTCCCATTTGGTAACTGCAACGCCCAGTGCCGCGCAAAGGTCAGCGGCCCCGGTGCCGACCCGGCCAAGGGCACCGATGACCATGGCCGTTGGGCGCGGTTTGCCGGTGTCATTCAGTTCGCCAAGCAAATCGGAACGCAGTGCGGATGATCCGCCATAGACCGAAACCGGCCCGGCGATCGCGCCATGCTGTTGGGCCGCCCAGCATTTGAGGGCAACTGCGGCCCCCGCATAGCCGGCCCAATAGCCAAAGGCGGCCACCCGGCGGCCATCTGTATCAAGCAGGTATTCCAGATCATACAAAGTCCCGCCGCCAGCCTTGAACCGGCCAAGCAGGATTTGGCCCGAAGGCTGGCCCTTATAGGCGTGGCCGAACAGGATATGGCGATGGGTCAGGGCGGTGCCATCCTCGGGCAGTTCCTTGAGCCCGAAGATGATCGCGTCATCCGGTGCATGGGGCCAACTGTTTTCAGCGGCGATGTCACAGCCTGCGGCGCGATAGCCATCGATTGCGATGGCCCGGACCGAGCTTGCCTCGATCGTCACCTGCAACCCGGCGTCCAGCAGGGCACGTGCGCCCTCCGGGGTCAGCCCGACCCGTTCCTCGTTGGGCCGTTGTTCGGCCCGGACCCAAAGATGTGTCATGTGGTGTTTCCTTTACAGCATTCCCGCCGCACGCACGGCTTTGACCGAGGCGCGTTGCTCCATCACCTGCATAAATGCGCTTAACCTGTCAAAGTCTGATATGTCGACCCCGTCCCCGGCAAGCCAGGTGCAGATGGTGAACAGCCATGGGTCGGCCAGGCAAATGTGTTGGCCAAGGACAAAGGGACCTTGCAGGCAGTGGGTTTCGATATGGGCACAGTTGGCGGCCATGGTTTGGGGCACCTTGGCGGTCATGTCCTGCCAGGAGCTGTCATTGTCGGCCCAGCGGTTGCCACGCAGTTTGTGGGCGTGGTTCACATGCATGGTTGAGGCAAGATAATACATTACCTCGCGCATTCTGGCGGCCAGGAATAGGTCGTCCGGGATCAGCCTCGCCTTTGGGGCCAGGGCGGCGATATAGTCAAGCAAGGCCCCGGTTTCGCTCAGGGTGCCCCGGTCAGTGGTCAGGGCCGGAACCCGGCCTTTTGGGTTCACGGCGTGGTAATCCGGTTTTGTCTGCTCGGCGTTGGCGAAGTCCACCAGGATTGGTTCAAAGGCCAACCCGGCCTCGTGCAGGGTGATTGCGGTGGCAACAGAGATCGTGCCGGGGGCATAATGCAGGCGAAGCATGGGTGTGGCCTTTGGTGTCAGATGTGGGTTTGCGCGTAATGGCGGTCTGGGGCCTCAAGATGGGGCACCGCGTTGAACAAAACCGGGCTGAGCCGGCCATCAATCGGGTAAAGCCGGTGCATTGACGTGTTCATGACTGCCAGCGCCATTTGCGCCATGGCCTGTGTGTTCAGCCCAAGCATCTGGCGCATGACCATCGCGATCAGCCCCCCAGAGGTGATCACCAGGGCCGGGCCTTGTCCTTGGGCGATTTCCGTCATGGCCTGACCGACACGGGTGTCAAAGGCGAGAAAGCTTTCCGGGGGATTGAGGATTTCGTCTTTTTGCCAGGCGGTAAAGACTTTTGGAAGGTGACGGACAAAACCCTGACGTTCGGTCGGGATTTCCAGGCCGGTCTGGGTTTCCAGCAATTGGGCGAGGTTGAAATATTCCAGTTCGTTCAGGCGGGCATCCTGGATGGCCTCGGCCCCGTAGCCCATTGCCGAAACTGTCTGGATGTGCCGGTTCAGGGTGCCGCAATAGATCCGGGGGTGGTGGTTGGCCGAGGTGCGCAGGTGATCGCCCAGCCAGGATGACTGCTGCTGGCCAAGCGGGCTGAGTTGGTCATAGTCGTGTTCGGTACGGGCACCGGTATTGGCCTGACCGTGGCGGATTAGGGTGATGTGGGACATTTGTGCGCTCCTGGCTTGTCCCACTTCTTAGGTGAGCGGCGCGCGGGTTGCCAGTGGTGGAGCCTCCGGCGGGGACATTTTTGAACAGAAGAAGTGGGGGAGGGAAAGATGGGTGCGTGGATGGAGTTTGAGAAAATTAGTTTGCACTGGAAGGCATCGTCGCGTTTTGTTGAGACATGTCGCACGCAGTGTTTATCCAAAACCCAAAGTCGATTTATAAAGATCGGCCAGGAGTCGCGTATCACTTTCCGAAAAGGTATCTGAGGGCGGTGAACCGGTGTGTTGGCGAGTGGGTTATTTTTTATGAAAGCCGATCCGGGGCATTCGGTTATTTATCTGTCCAACGCTTGCGTGAGGTTGCGCCAGATCCGGAGAGTGAGGGCCATTATTTCGCCTGGCTTGATCCAGGATCGGAATGGAGTTTTGAGAAAGTGGTTTCGCGTGCCCGACAGGATGGGGTGGCTTACGAGAAATCATTGCGTGGGGCTGATGGGCGACCGATGTCCGGAGGTGCAAACACCGCGGCTGTTCGCAGCATCGGCCCGGATGAATTTGCTGCGATTGTGTCGGTCGGATTGCAACCATTGACCGGATCTGCTGCGTTGCCACGTGAGGCTGACGAAGAGATTGTTGCCGGGCCAGTTCCAGGGTTTTCCGATATCCAGATGCCAATAGAGGGCGCGCCGCTGGCGGGGTTTCGTCGGGAGGTACTGACATCGCGCAAAGCCCGAGACCAGTCCTTTGCGCGGCAAGTAAAGGCGGCTTATGGCGGGCGCTGTGCTATATCCGGTCTGGACCTGCGTAATGGCGGCGGGCGGGCTGAAGTTCAGGCAGCGCATATCCGCCCGGTTAAGGATGAAGGACCGGACACTGTGCGTAATGGGCTGGCGCTGTCGGGAACATTGCACTGGATGTTTGATCGGGGCTTGATTTCAGTTGCGCCCGATAATCGCATTCTGGTTTCTCACAATAAGGTATCTCAGGAAGCCGTGCGGCGGTTGATCGCGCCGGAAATGAAATTGCTGTTGCCGAAGGACCCGCGGCATCACCCACACCCTGATTATCTGAGGTATCATCGAGAGATGATATTCGGGCAGGTGGCATGATGGTCTGTGCAATCTGGTGAAGGTCAACAATCGCCAGGTCAGCTCCAGCTGACATCGCCCAGAAAGATGTATCCGGCCCCGTAGATCGTTTTGATCAGGCGGGGGTTTTTGGGGTCTTCGCGAAGTTTGGTGCGCAGGCGGGAAATGCGGACATCCATGGCCCGGTCAAAGCTTTCCCCTGCTGCACCGCCCAGGGTTTCCTGCATCTGTGCCCGGCTGATCAGGCGTTTGGGGCTGTCGAGGAATAACCGGAGGACTTCGCCTTCGGCGTGGCTGAAGGGGGTTTCGGTGCCTGTGTCGTCTTCCAGGATATAGCGGTCGAAATGGGCGATCCAGCCGTTGAACCGCGCTGTGTTGCCGGATTGGGCAACCGGTCGGTTGCTTCGCAGGCGGGCACGGATACGGGCCACCACCTCGGTTGGGTCGAAGGGTTTGGTGATATAATCGTCAGCCCCCAGTTCCAGCCCCGTTATCCGGTCCTGTACCTGCGCGCGCCCCGAGATGATGATTACCGAGGCCCCCTGTTCCAGCGCCAACCGATGCACCAGTGCCAGCCCGTCGGTGTCGGGTAAGGACAGATCAACAAGGCAGACGTCCGGGGTTACGTGATTCAGCGCGGCCTCGAATTCACGGGCCCGGCCAAAGCTTTGGGTGCGAAAGCCGGCCTCTTCCAGCACATCGGTCAGGATCTGGCGGATTTCGGGTTCGTCATCAAGGATGGTTACCAGTGGGGCGGTCATGCCGCGGCCTCCGAATG
>DAOUPC010000035.1 GCA_030626365.1 Paracoccaceae bacterium | reverse complement strand
TCGCATCGCGGAAATCCTGGGCAAAAGCCTGATACCCGCGCCTGCGCCGCCACCAGCTTTTCCACCAGCTATCCCGGAAATCCATGGCAATCGTCTGTCCAAGGCAGACAGGGGCCGGAATGTTAGGCGCACTGGGGGCCTCGATGCTGATGCCTTCAACCGCCTGACCAAATGCCCGGCCATAAAGTGCGGCAACATCCGCCGCGGCCACCTCATAAACCCGTGTGGTCCCCGACTGTGCCCTTGCCCCGAAAACCGTATAGGCCGAGCGCAACAACATCCGCAGTCCGGTCGGGTCATATTCCCAAACCTGATCGTCCCCTGATCTTTCCATATGTGCAATCAGCGAACTGGTGGCACGGTCCAGAAAGCTGCCTTGGGCGCGATCCGCCCGCAGGTGATAACTCTCGGTCAGTTTGTCAAAGGTCTGGTTCAGCGCGGCCAGGTGATGCCGGGACAGTCCGGCAAACTCGGCCTCTATTTGTTGGCTGTCCATCCGCGCGCCTGCTTGCGTCTTTGAAATGGTGATCGCCTCGGCGGCCTGAATGCTGTTGGCTATGTTGATGGCACTTCGGGCGATCTTGTTCAGGGATTCGCGGCCAAAATCCTCGATGATCCGTTCTGACAACGCCTGATACAACGCCGGAAGGCCAGACAGGTGCCACACCATGTTTGGCGCGGTTTCACTGTCCGCAGATGACGACAACGAACTTTCCGCCCAGGTCAGCAGGGCCGCAGAGCTGTCTTCCGACAGGTTTTCAATATCCCCGGCCAGTGCCTTGTTGGCCCAATAGGCGCTGCCAAATACCACCGTTGCATCCACCGGCCCGTGGTGTGCCTTTAGCGTCTGGCGAATGCTTTCGCGAATTTCCGGGATTTGCCGCGCCGGATCGGCCAGTTCGTCAATGCGATTGACGAAAATCACCACATCGCGCGCCTTCAGGGTGGAAATCATCCGGATAACCGCCATATCGACCGAGGTCAGCGCCTGATGCGCCGACAGGACCACCACACACAACCGGCTGTCGCGGATCGCGCGGATGGTGACCTGTTCACGCATCATGAACGTGTCATTGACGCCGGGCGTGTCACGAATACACAGCTTGGCCGGCAGCGTGTCACAATGCAGGTACAGATCGGCAGATTTGGTAATGTCGGCAAATCGGCCCTGGTTGGCCGCATCAGCCTCTTGCGAGTCCCCGTCAAAGAAATCACCCAGACAGATATAGCGTTCGACAAGGTTTTTGTCGAAATAGCCGTATTCATGCACCTGGCCCAACAGCATTTCAAACTTGCGGCCCAACCGTGCGCGGGACTTGTCACGCATCGCGGTAATCTGATCGTGAATTTTCTGTAATTCACCATCGGCCCCGACCCGGTCGGCCAATTCCCCAAGACGACCACCCTTGCTTAGCAGGCGATCCCATTCACCTTCGTCGAAAAAGCTGAACCTGGCCCCGGTCGCGCTTGACTTGGCCTCGGGGGTCAGGTGCAGCGAGGTGACAACTGATGTCCAGGGGTTCACGTCCGACGGCAACAGGTCGGCCCAGCCGGCCAGCGCATTCACCAACGACGTCTTGCCGGATTTTACCTGCCCCAGCATCGTGACACCGGGTTCGATATCGGCCAGTTCCTGGCGCAGTCTGTCAACGCTTTTGGTGGTTTTTTCGTTACCCAATTCCGCGCCCAAATCCGCCAGCTTTTCCAACGCCTGATCCAACAGCCGGGTTTTATGCGCGAACGCGGCAAGTGGCTCCAACCCGGATTTCAGGTTGGTGGGCCGGTCTGATCGCCGGATTTCGGTTGTGCTTTCGGTTTGGGTTTCGAGTGTCATTTTCCCACCTGGCGACTTGTTATGGTGCATCACGGTCCCTTGCCGGGACCTGCAGCGGCCTGGCCGGGCAATACGCGCATCACCCAACTTGGCCTTCACAACAAATATGCACATGAAATTGTGGTCTTATTGGGGCTGTTATCCGGCCATTAGGCATAATTTCCGGTATGTCTCAGGTGGTGACGGCCACGGACATTTCCTTTTTCAACTGCAACAAAAGCGTCACCGCATCGGTGGCAGCATCTTCGGTCTTTTCCAGATGGAAAAGAATCATCATGTCGCTGCATTCCATTACATCCTCCTGAATTCCCGTAAGCGCGGGGTCAAATTGTTCAGCGTCCATCATGATCTCGGACAGCTTGCTCGCGGTTTCCAGGCAATGATCCAGGACGAACGACTGCTTGCCCGCCCCCCCTTCCGGTCCGTTTTCCGAAACCGCACTCAGCATCGAATCGGCCCGTTTCTGCAGGAATTCCAAGGCCGTCTTGAACGCGTCCGCAGGGTTGTTTTCGGCGGCCGGTTTGGCTGTTGGCTGGGGTGCGGATTGGGGGCCGGGGGCGGATTGACCGCTGGCCTCAGACCAGGGGTACGGTTCGGGGTCTGGGCGCACGCCGGCATTTTCCTGTGGGGATTGGCGGGGCGTATCCGGCATGTCCGGGGCATAGCGTTTAAGAAACATCAGCGCATTGTCGGTATCGGCACTCCGGCCGGTTTCAACCAACCGCTGAACCGCGTCCGCCAGTGCCTTGCCGCCACTGGATGTCCAGGTGTTATCATCGCGGGCACCATCCGTGCCCATGGACGAAATCGCCTGAATGGTCGCAACCGGGTACATACGGTAAAATTCTTCTGCGACCACCTCTTCCAGATCGGTGATACGGGCCGACAGCACACCTTTCATCTGCAATTGATCGGCTTTGGTCAGCACCAGAAAGCTGTGATCCTTCAGCGCATCCCTTGTTGACGACCAAAGCGCCTGTTCGGACGCATCAAAGGACTGGCTGCACCACAGAACGATATCGGCGCGCTGTGTGGCCCAGTCGACAATGGCTTTTTGCTCGGCCGGGGTTCCTGACAGGCTTAGCTCTGTCAAAGAGAACCGGTTCAGGGTCTCCAACGGCAATTCGGCCCGCAGAATGGCCGCATCGGCGGGCACGGGGCGATCCATATGCAGGCCGTCAATCGCCTGTTCGGACCCGTCAACCATCAGGTAAACCGTGCGTGGCCGTGGCCCATAGGTTATTTCCAACGGCGGCAGATCTGCGATATCAGGGATCACCGAACTTTCCGTCAGCATATTGATAAGGCGCGATTTTCCAGAGCCGGGGCGCCCGATCAGAACCACCTGAACCGGCGATCTGAGGCGTGACAGCAATAGCGCCGCGCGCTGTTTTTCTTCAGTCGGGACATGCCCGGTGCCCAGGGCCTGTTCCAATTGTTCCAGTACCTGGTGGGATGCCAGTGCCATGTTCACACGCCCTGACCTGATGAAAAGCGATACATGAGCGACACGCCAGAACCGGACCTCGAGGCCATGATCGTTACCTTTTTATTTCTGGGCTGAGGCACCGACAATTCCGCACAATGCGAGGCCGGGGCAGGAACCTGCGCCGGGGTTGGCATCTGGGTCGGAACATGGGCCACGATCTGATCCGGTGTCATAATCTGGGGCGGGGGCGCAACCTGAGGTGGGGGCGCAACCTGGGCAGCCAGCGGTGCGGCGTATTGTGCCACTTCGGCCTTTCTGGCCGGTTGGCTCACCTTGATGACACAAAACGAGGTGTTGTCCTGATCGGGATCATTAAGTTCATCCAGGCAACGCAACAGATTGGTGGAAATATCAGCACTGGATTTGGTCGAATGATCGGACAGAATTTCGGCAATTTCGGTATTTCCCAAAAACTGCAACCCATCGCTGGCGGCAATGATTATGTCGCCCTCTTTCAGGTGTAGCGGTTTGGCAGGGCAATCAATCCGCGGAATCCGATGACCGGCCAGAACCGATGTCAGACATTGACGGTCCGGGTGATTCAGCGCGGTTTCCATTTCCATCATTCCGGTCCGCACCAAATAATCGATCTGCGGGGCCATCGAATGATCTTCGTTCAGTTGCGAAAGGTTGCCGTCGCGGTACAGGAACAGGGGGGAATCCCCCACCGAAACCCAGTACAGCCGGTCATGCATCAGAACCGGGGCCACCAATGTTGCCCCCATTCCTTCGGTCTCGGGTGACAGGCTGGCGTGCGAGCCGACACAATCATTCGCAGACAGCGCCGCCTCGTGCAGAATCCGGGTGATGTCATCTTCCATATGCCGCGGATCACCGCTTTGCAGTTTCAGTTCACTGAACACTTCGGTCACGACGATCTTGCTGGCGATATCACCGGCGGCATGCCCGCCCATACCATCGGCCAACACCGCAAAGCCCAACCTGGACCCCAGCGGAAAGTCGCAAATGATCGCGTCCTCCTGAACATCACGCTGACCCAGCGAGATGGCCGAAGCTACATCATAGTGAAAATCAGCCGAACCGGGCATTACCATGCTCACCTTCCTGGCTTTTGTCCCAATCGAAATCGGCACCACACATGGCAACGAACCTCAGGGTTGTTTCTCCGATCCGGATCAGTGCGCCGTTTTCCAGCCGCTCGGTGCTAAGAACCGGGTTGCCGTTCAGGCGAACCAGGTTGGTCTTGCCCCCATGCCCAAGGTAAAAACACTGTTGTTCCCGGTCATAGGCAATCGCCGCATGATTGGCGCGCGAAATGGAATTGTCCCCGAAATCCAGCCTTATCGCCTGGTCATCGCCCCGCCCGACCTGGGACACGCCGTTGAACAAGGTAAAGGCGCTGCCCCGTCCCGGTCCCGACACGACCACCATCCAGCCGACCGGATACATGGTCTGGGCTGCGGGTTCAGGTGTGCCCCCGGCGGCGAACACATCCGTTTCACCGCTGTTGTCATTGCCAAACCCCAAAAGACGCGTCTTGACCCGGCCTGCCTGCCTGCGTGCCCGGCCAGCCGCCGGGGCCGGCACATTTACAGGTATATTTACGGGCGCGGCTACAGGTTCGGCGGCGGGCGCAGCAGCGGATTCAACAACGGGTTCAACAGCGGGCGCGGGGGCCATTACGGGTTCAGGTGTGGGTATCGGGGCCATTACGGGTGTGGTCACCTGTTCTGGCGGCATTGCCTCTTGGCGCTGCAAAATCCTGTGAAACGGGGAACTGTTCGGTGTCTCGGTCGCCGCCATTTCAGGTGCCGGTTCTTCTGCCACGGGCGCCTCGGGGGCTGTCATTTCAGGAACCGCTGCCTCTGCCTGATAAATAGTTCGCATCAACACCTGAGAGCTTGTCTCGGATGATGCATCATCATCACAAACCGGGGGACTGGCGGCAAAAATATCTTCTTCCGGCTCATCATCAGTCGCCTCGTCATCAGACCAAAGGTCCGCGAACAATTCCACCGGCTCCAGGTGGTCCTCTGCTGACGTGGCCATATCTGGTTGAACCGGATTGGTATCTTCCTGCGGATCGACGTTGTCGTCCCCGGGGGCATCCACATCCTGTTCGGCCTGTTCGGCCTGTTCGCCCTGTTCGGCGTGATACGCATGATGCCCGGCCCGGCCAAGCGATCTGCTGCCCGATGCCACCATGTCTACGGTGTCAATCTCGTCACGCAGATGCACCGCACTATCCGCAATAAGCGGGTCAATCCCGTCACTTTGTGGGGCCATTTGCCTGTCAGTATCCATTTTATTGGATTTTTCGGCAATGATGTCTCGGATGAACTTCATGATTGTTCCTTTCCGTTGGGGATTTCGCGATTTTTTGATCGGGTAAAGGTTGCGGATGAAAGCCGCACCATCAGTGACCTCAGGAACCTTGGGCGTTGCCGCCCGGTGTCTGAGTGGTGAGATGAATATCCGTTACCGGCAGGCGCATCTGCGGGCCGATACCCACGCGCCCCCCGCTCGGAACCGGCAACGCCATCCTGGGCGCTAAGCCAGGCCTCGACATCATCGATCGGCTCGCCAAAGATATCGACGGGGCGGGAAACCGGCGCGCCCCCTTTGGGCTGGGCCGCGTTACCGGGGCGGGCGGCCAAAGGCGGTTCATCCCTTCGGCGCGGCGCTTTGATGACGGGGCTGGCAAGGGTGGGGCTGGCAGGGACGGGACTGGCAGGGGCCACCGGGGGAATCACCGGCTCATTCAGGTCCAGATTTGTCTCAGCGACCAGCTGGGAAATTTTCAACCGGATAGACGTATCCTTGCCAGCGTGGGAAAGGGCGGACTGCCTGCGCCGTTCCGCATCTATCGCCTCGACCCAGTCCTGCGCGGATTGAATCCGGTCCTCGGGAAAGATTTCCAGCGCCTTGTTGATGGCATTCAGGAAATCGGGATCATAATCGGCACCATCTGGGACCAGGGGCACAAGTGGGTCTTTTGCATCCGAGGCAACAGCCGCCAGCCGCTGTTGGCTGTCAGGCGGTGCCTTGCCCGTTATCAGGTGATAAAATGTGGCCCCAAGCGCGTAAAGGTCGCTCGACGGGCTTTGCGTGACATCCCCAAGATAGAATTCCTGCGGCGAATACCCGTCCTTGACGGCCAAAAGCGACGACAAGGCCCGGTTTTCCTTAGTTGCATGTTCACGCGCCGCGCCGAAATCGATCAGCGTCAGCTTGTCGGCACTGTCCAGCAGAAAGTTGTCGGGCGAAATGTCCCGGTGCAAGATACCCTTGTCGTGGATATAGTGGATCGCCCCCAGGGATTTTATCAACACCGAACGGATTACCTCTGGGGTAAGGCGCTGTGGATCTTCCTCGATCACACTTAGCAAATCCATTCCGTCAACGTAATCCAGCGCCATATAGGCCGTACAGTTTTCCTCGAATACCTGATGAACGCCGACAATGTTGGGATGGCTAAGCCGGGCCAGCCTGCGCGCCTCGCGCAGGAAATGGCGCAGCACGGAACTGAACTGATTCTGGTGATCACGCGCCTTTGCATGAACCAACCCGTCAACCCGGCAACAGATCGAACTGGGGAAACATTCCTTGATTACCACCCGGCGGTCCAGGCTGTCGCGGGCCAGATAGGTTATCCCGAAACCACCGCGTATCAGATAATCTTCAATCTCGTATTGGCCATGCAACAGCATGGTTCCCGGCACCAGTTCATCGGCGTATTCTTCGGTATGATGGTTCAGCGGGTTTTGCATATCTTGGCGGTATTCAGTTATCCATCGGCAGGCAGCCCCGACTCAGGGCGTGATTGGTGACGTGATTTTCTCACCTGCTATTGTCGGAACCAAATGTGATAAGATCGTGTTCAAGATCAGACGAACTGGTGGCACCCCCCAATCAGTTCGCCCATTTTCTGAGCAGCCCGTGGCGAATGCCAGGTTCTCCCCCGCGTTCCCCCGGCAAGAACACATAAATAATCTGCTTTAAATCAATCAGTTACTTGATGGGTGGCCATCTGCCCACCGATGGGCTGCGGCAGATGGCATGTGCGACTTTTTGCCAATCAGGGGCCAGAAAATATCTGAACTATTCAGGGACGGGTCGGGTGAATCAGGGGGTCTTTTCCGGCTGTAACGGCCCCAGGGGGTAACCGCACCACCCCACCGCCACAGCGTCGCGCATTTTAAAACCACTGCCCCGGTTCCATCAGCCCCAGATCCAGAAGCTGGCGGGAATGCCATTCAAACGGGGTCGAATTGTGCCAGCGAAAGGTCGAAATGTCGAAGGTCGAACCGGGGTTGCGCTTTAGCGCCTTGGCGGTACGGAACGAACAGATCGCCGCCGTCAGGTTGTGGTGCCAGGGGCAGGCATAGGTGTTATATTCCTGATCGCCAAAGGTGTTATCGGCCAACAGCCTTAACCCCGGAACCGCCCGAAACAGCGAAATACGGTCAATCTTGCGGCTGACTTTCGGGATATGTTCCTCGTATCGCCAGCGCAGGCCGCCAAAGAAATCCAACTGCCTTTCGCGCGGGTGGCCGGTGGCCGGGTCATTCCGTGCCAGGGCATAATACCCCGATTTGTCCAGATAGGCCTGATCCAGGGAAACCGCGTTTGGAAAGGCCGTCAGATCACCGGCATAAAGGTCAACCACATAGGCCAGCATGGCATCACGCCGTTCTTCCGTGTGAAAGGTCAGCATCTCACCGACACTGCGGGTTTCGCAGAACGGAAAGAACAGGAATTCCGCATTATAACAGTAATAAAGCCAGACACCCGCGGCCCCCTCTATCACTGTGTTGACCGCGTCGGTTACCGCACCACGCGGCCCACAGTCGAACGGGATACGATGCACCAGTTGCGCCACATCATCGGCCAGTTCGAACGCATCCGGCATCAGGGCCAAAACCGATTGGAACCCGCATTGCAGATGATGGCGCAGGGTGGTGGCCACCTCTACGTCATCCTCGACAAATATCAGTGCGACCGGCCCTTTGGCCAACGCCGCCTTGCCGGTTTCCATAAAATCGGCGAGCGATTGGTAATTCATGCCTTTGACCCGGTTTTTGCCTGAATGGTGTTTTGCACCAGAATCGGTTAATTGCGTGTGCATTGCAAGCCGATCCCAATCGGTCTAAGTCAGGCCGCTGATCCACACCCCCCGAAAAGGTCCATCCGATGACGGCGCCCAAGAAACTATTCATCAAGACCTATGGCTGTCAGATGAACGTCTATGACAGCGAACGCATGACCGAGGTACTGGGCGGACAGGGCTATGTCGAAACATCATCACCGGATGATGCGGACATGATCCTTCTCAATACCTGCCATATCCGCGAAAAGGCGGCCGAAAAAGTATATTCCGAACTGGGCCGGTTCAGGAAACTGAAGGCCGACAAACCGGACCTCACGATCGGCGTGGCCGGATGCGTGGCCCAGGCCGAAGGGGCCGAAATCATGCGCCGCCAGCCGCTGGTCGATCTGGTGGTCGGCCCGCAATCCTATCACCGCCTGCCCGAACTGGAGGCAAAGGCCCGGACCGGCCAAAAGGTGATCGACACGGATTTCCCCGAAGAGGACAAGTTCGAAACGCTGAAATCACGCCCCCGCGCGGCACGCGGACCAACCGCCTTTTTGACCGTGCAGGAAGGATGCGACAAATTCTGCGCCTTTTGCGTGGTGCCCTATACCCGTGGCACCGAGGTCAGCCGCCCGGTGGACCGCATCCTGGCCGAGGCCCGCGATCTGGTGGACCGGGGCGTGCGTGAAATCACCCTGCTGGGCCAGAATGTGAACGCCTATCACGGCGCGGGGCCGGATGGTGACTGCTCGCTGGCCGGGCTGATTGCCGGGCTGGACAAGGTCGATGGGCTGGAACGCATCCGCTATACCACCTCGCATCCCAATGACATGCAGGATGATCTGATCGCCGCACATGGCGAGTGCGCCAAACTGATGCCGTACCTGCATCTGCCGGTACAGTCAGGCAGCAACCGTATCCTTAAACGGATGAACCGCAGTCACACCGCCGAAAGCTATTTGCGGCTGATTGAACGTATCCGCGCCGCCCGCCCCGATATTCTGATATCAGGCGATTTCATCACCGGGTTCCCCGAAGAAACCGATGCTGATTTTCAGGCCACGATGGATCTGATCGAAGAGGTGAAATACGGCACCGCCTATTCGTTCAAATATTCCACCCGCCCCGGCACTCCGGCGGCTGAACGCCCGCAAGTGCCCGAAGATGTCTCGTCCGAGCGGCTGCAACGCCTGCAGGCACTGATCACCCGCCAACAACATGCGGTGCAGGATGCAATGGTCGGGCGCGAGGTCGGCGTATTGTTCGAAAAACCGGGCCGCCAGCCCGGCCAGATGGTTGGAAAGTCGGACCACCTGCATGCGGTGCATGTCAGTGACCCGACCGCACAACCGGGCCAGATTGCCCGTGTCAGAATTCTTTCATCAGGAACGAATTCACTCGCCGGAAAGCTGATCGACTGAAACAGACCACCCCGAAACCATATCAATCCCGCGATTCGATATGCCCCGTGATTGCCCCCTAAATATGCACAATCCACACAAAATTTGGTGAGTGTTCGCGAACTGTCGCAATATGTGGTGGTTTATGCTTCACAAATTATCAGGTTTTACCTAATCTTGCTATATTATCGTTCTGCGGTGCTTGGCGATTTGCGGGTCGGGTGCCGTTTACCGGGGGAATTAGGTGAGGGATATCTGCAGTGATTGATTTCAAGTTCAAAAGCGCCCTGCCGGCGCTGGCTGGCGCAATTGCGATATTGGGGGCACTGGCTGTCCCGGCTCAGGTGCAGGCACAATCTAACGACACACCGCGCACCGTTATCGGTGAACGGTACGTGCCGACTATCTGGGTCGACCCGGATGGCTGCGAACACTGGGTCATGGATGACGGGGCCGAGGGCTATATGACCCCGCACGTCACACGTCAGGGTATTCCGGTCTGTCGACGCGGCACATTGTGCGGCGTTATGCCAACCGATCAGTTCTTTGCCACGGACAGCCACCGCATCGGCGGCTCTGGCCAGCAAAGCCTGCGTGATTTCTTCACCAGCACCCGTGCCCGGGGGTATATCATCACCGGCCACACGGATGCCCGTGCTTCGGATGCGTATAACATGCGGCTGTCCAATAACCGGGCCAGATCGGTTGCAAAGGTGGCGCGTGGGACCGGGGCCAATGTGGTGGAAATTCGCGGCTATGGCGAACGCCAGCCAAGGGCCAGTAACACCACGGCGGCGGGAATGTCGCAAAACCGCCGTGTTGAAATCATCTGTGTGAACTGAGGGGCCGGATCATGAAACTTTTCAAAGGTATTCTTCTTCTGGCAGTTGTTGGCGGGCTGACCGCCTGTGACAAGGTCGACAAAACGGTCGACCGGGGCTTTGACGCCAAGGATCTCAGCACGCTAAAGGCCGGGATCTGGGTTGACCCGACGGGCTGCGATCACTGGATCATCGACGACGGGCTCGAAGGTTACCTGTCGCAACGGCTTGACCGCAACGGCAAACCGGTCTGCTCTGGTGCCGCACCCCCAAACACGGCAACCGGATCATTCAAATCCGGATCATGGATTCCGGACCTTATCTGAACAACACCAAGATCCATGTACCGACAATCGGCCGCCCACAAATCCGGGCGGCCGTTTCTTTGTGATTTGAACAAAAACCTACCATCACCGGCTTGCGTGACGCGCCAGTTCTTGGCACCCTAAAGCCAGAACAGCCAGAAAACAGGAGAGTGGATTGGCCACAAGCCCCCCGACCCCGCCGCAAACCGATACCACACCACAAAAGGTGCTTATCGAATTCCCGGACAATCGCCTGCTGGTCAACCTTTGCGGCGAATATGACCGCAACCTGGCCGATATCGAACAGAAAACCAGCGTCCAGATCGTGCGACGCGGCAACCAACTGTCGATCATGGGCGACGAGGCGGCCCAAAACCAGGCCGCCAAGGTATTGCAGGCCCTTTATGTCCGGCTCGAGGCGGGGCGTGATCTGGACCGCGGCGACATTGACCGGGAATTGCGCATGGGCGGGACCGGCCCGGATACCCGCAACCAGCTTGAGATGTTCAAGGGCGGCAAAATCGAAATCAAGACCCGCAAGAAACTGGTTGAACCCCGCACCGAGGCACAAAAGGCCTATGTGCAGGCACTTTTCAAAAACGATATGGCCTTCGGCATCGGACCTGCCGGCACCGGCAAAACCTATCTGGCGGTGGCCGTGGGCGTGTCGATGTTCATCAATGGCCAGGTAGACCGGATTATCCTGTCACGCCCCGCAGTCGAGGCCGGCGAACGCCTGGGCTTTCTGCCCGGCGACATGAAAGACAAGGTCGACCCTTATATGCAACCGCTCTACGATGCTCTGAACGATTTCCTGCCAGACAAACAACTGGCCAAACTGTTCGAGGAAAAGCGCATCGAAATCGCCCCGCTTGCCTTCATGCGTGGCCGCACCCTGTCCAACGCCTTTGTGGTGCTGGACGAGGCGCAAAATGCCACCGCCATGCAGATGAAAATGTTCCTGACCCGACTGGGGGAAGGGTCGCGTATGGTCATCACCGGTGACCGAACCCAGATCGACCTGCCCCGTGGTGTCCCATCCGGGCTGGCCGATGCAGAACGCCTGCTGGCAACCATCCCCAAAATAAGCTTCTCCTACTTCACCGCAAAAGACGTGGTGCGCCATCCGCTTGTCGCGGCCATCATCGAGGCCTATGAGGCAGACACATAAACATACCCCCCCTTTCCCCTTCTTCTGTTTGAAAATATCCCGGGGGTGTGGGGGCTGGCCCCCACATTGGCAGCAAATACATGATCATCGACCTCACCCTTGAAGAACAACGCTGGACCACCCTGGACCTTGCGGAACTTGCCGATGATGCGGCCTGCGCAACCCTTGCCCACCTGGGCATCGACACGCGGGCATGTGAAATCAGCCTGCTGGCCTGTGACGATGCCCGGATTACCGCTTTGAATGCCGGGTTCCGCGACCGCGCGCGTGCCACCAATGTGCTAAGCTGGCCCTCCGGCGATCTGGCCGCACAGACTGCGGGCGGGGCCCCGTCCCCCCCGGAACCGGATTTCACGGGCGAAATGGCATTGGGCGATATTGCGATCGCCTGGGAAACCTGCGAACGCGAGGCACAAGATGCAGGTAAGGAAATGGGCGATCACGTCACCCATCTGGTGGTCCATGGGGTGCTGCATCTGCTGGGCTATGACCATATCCGTGACCCGGATGCCACTTTGATGATGAAAAAAGAGGTCGAAATACTTGGCAAACTGGGGGTCGATGACCCATATTAAGGAACAGACAGATCATGATGATCCCTTCGGACAGGAAAAATGGGCGAAACAGACGGCAATTCTAACGCAGCGCAACGCGCGCTGCACACGGGCGAAACCACAGTGAACGGTACCGGCAATGGTCCCGGTGGCACCCCGAACCAACCCAACACTCAGGCAAACGAACCGGCGGGCAACCAACGCGCGGCCCGGTCCGGTTTCTTCGGCAGGATCGTCGAGGCCCTGACCCCGTCCGAGGAAACCGACGGCGGCGGTGCCAATGGCCAGACCCCGTTGCCGGCGGTCCACACGCACGGGATGATCAACCTGGCCCGGATGCGGGTCGAAGATGTGGCCATCCCCACCGCCGAGATAATTGCCATCCCTGCCACCACCACCAAAAAGGAACTGGTACAGGTATTCCGCGACAGCGGGCTGACCCGGATTCCGGTTTATGAACGCACCCCCGACACACCGCTTGGCTTTGTCCACCTAAAGGACTTTGCACTGATGCACGGGTTCAACGGCAACAGTGCCGGATTTGACCTTACTGCCATGCTGCGCCCGCTGCTGTTTGTCCCGCCATCGATGCCCATTGGCGTTCTGCTGGCAAAAATGCAGACCGAACGGCGCCATATGGCCCTGGTGATTGATGAATACGGCGGTGTTGACGGGTTGTTGACCATTGAGGACCTGATCGAACAGGTGGTGGGCGAAATCGAGGACGAACACGACACCGGCGAGGACAAGACCT